>JAHEZA010000044.1 GCA_023251335.1 Chitinophagaceae bacterium
TCCAATTTCTTCAATTGATTTCACAAGATGCCAGACGCTGAAATTATTCTTTAACACGCTCTACATATTCGCCGGATTTTGTATTTATTCTTATTAATTCACCTTCATTTACAAATAAAGGAACATTTACTGTAGCGCCAGTTTCTACAGTTGCCGGTTTCAATGTCTTTGTCGCAGTATCCCCTCTCATGCCAGGCTCGCTATAGGTGACCAGCAGTACTATTTTATCCGGAAGTTCTACACCCATTGGGGCGTCTGTTTCGGTATTTATTAAAACGGAAACTTCCTGCCCATCTTTTAAAAATTGCGGCGCATCCACCATTTCCGGAGTTACGACTATTTGTTCATAGTTCTCTGTATTCATAAAAGTATAGCCGGTATCGTCTTTAAATAAAAATTGATACGGCTGCTTTTCAACTCTTACCGGATGAATGGTTTCGCCACTGTTCCATGTTTGTTCGATGGTGCGCGAATTATCCACACCTTTCAATTTTGCCCAAACTTTGGCGCCAGCCCGCGCTGTTTTATTTTGTCCAAAGTCAACGACGGTGTAAAGGTTGCCGTCAATTTTTAAAATCAACCCAGTTCTTATATCTGAAGTAGTTGCCATAGAAAAAAAAATTTAAGGTGGCAAAGGTAAAATATTTGTTTTACTGTGCCATTGGAAAAAACAGGCCCACCACCGATGACCATCACCGACCACAATAATAGCATCCGGATTTGTCTGTGGTCGTCATCTGTCGTCCGTTTTTTCAGCTACCTTTATAAAAAATTAGCCGTGAAAAATTTATTGATGTTTTGTGCATTTACTTTTATTACATGTGGTGCATTTGCGCAAATTGATTCAGCCAAAGAGAAGCCAGTCTATCTTCGCTTTCCTACCATCCCGGAGTTTACCATCTATAAAGCGCCGGACAGTACGTCGTTTACAAGAGAAGATCTACAAAAGAAAAAGAATACCATTTTTATTGTTTTCAGTCCCGACTGCGGGCATTGCCAGCGTGAAACGGAAATGATCACCCAAAATATTCAAAAGTTCAAGAACACACAGATCGTGATGGTAACTTATCTTCCTTATTCGGAAATGATCAAGTTCTATCATATATATAAGATAGCCAATTATGCAAAGATTACTATGGCACGAGACACGAAATATTTCTTCCCGGTATTTTTTAAAGTCCAAAATCTCCCTTCCATTTATGTGTACGACAAAGAGGGAAATTTTAAACACGCCTTCGAGGGCGATGTAAAACCTGAAACAATTTTAGCCGTGTTATAGATCTTCCTTTTTATCAAACTTCTTTGAGCGACGGAAGGCAATAAAACAGAAAACTCCGTTATTTGTTGCTTTACTACAGTTGATTGGCGGTATTTCAAATTTTTAAGGGTTCAAAATATATTGCCGGCTAAAAATTAAAATCAGGGAAATTTCTTTGTTTACTGTGGAATAACATTTATACTTTTGACCTCATTTTTTAATGACAATATTTTGATATTAAAGTAAATAAATCACAATGAAACATGCTGGAATTCTATTTTGTCTCGGATTATCCCTATCATTATTTGCGCCATCTTTAAAAGCACAGACGGAGACAATGAAAAACGAATTGAATGAAACCAATGACTGGCCAAATCTTCGGCGCTATAGAAATGAAAATGCTCAACTGAAGCCGGAAACGAACCGGGTAGTTTTTATGGGAAACTCCATCACCGATGCCTGGATAAAAGTAAGCCCTGAATTTTTTAAAGCGCACCCCAACTATGTCGATAGAGGTATCAGCGGCCAAACCACACCGCAAATGCTAATCAGGTTTCGCCAGGATGTAATAGATCTGCATCCTCAGGTAGTACTTATTCTCGCAGGCATCAACGATATAGCAGGAAATACAGGACCTTCTACACTGGATATGATTGAAAATAACCTGGCATCAATGGCGCAGCTGGCAAAAGCAAACGGAATTAAAGTAATTCTTTGTTCTGTGCTTCCGGCATATACCATTCCCTGGAGACAAGGCATTGAACCGGTGCAGAAAATTATTGATCTTAATATGTGGATAAAAACATTCGCGGCAGAAAATAATTTTACCTACCTGGATTATCACTCCGCGATGGCGGACGAAAGGAAAGGTTTACCTGAAAAATATTCGAAAGATGGCGTGCATCCAACGGCTGCGGGATATGCTGTGATGGAACCAATGGCTGTTAAAGCAATCGCTTACGCGTTAAAAGAAAAATAATGCTTTTGATTTTTTGAATCTCACATAACTGTTATAAAAAAACATTATTATTGAGGCAACAAAGTCTATTTTGCGTTGTCATATTACCAAAACGTTTATCTATGTTGTTTATGAAATGTAGATTGTAATTAAAACAGATTGTCTTAAATTTAAAACATAGATGAAAATTTTTCTCCTTTTTCTTAGTTGTTTCTTTTCACTGGCTTCCTCCTTTTCGCAAAGTGTACAAAAAGATTCGATAACTAATTTGCAAATAAAAAATGCCATTGACTTATACAATCACTTTACCGATGGCCAGGCTCCCATCTTTAATGGTCCCGAATATATTTATTATAGTTTCAAAATGGAGGGTGATCCTTATTTCGAAAAAGCAGGTTATTCAAAAGGCTGGGTCGGCTACAAAGCCCGGATTTATACACCGGTTTCATTATTTTTTGATATCCATAGAAACGAATTGGTTATTTTGAACGCGGACAGTACCGCGGAGATTGTAATGCAAAACGAAAATGTTGACAGCTTTAATTTGCATGGCCACACCTTTATTTCGCTACGGGAAAACCAACATGAAAATCTGTACAATACCGCTTTTTACGATCGGCTGTACAATGGCCATACACAGCTGTTTGCCAGGAGATTCAAAACGATGGACCAGAAAATCACGAGCGATTTTTTAATAAGGGTATTTCAGCAAAAGAACCGATTGTATATTCATAAAGAGGGATTGTATTACCTGGTGAGTAACAAAAAGGATGTATTCAAATTATTTGCTGACAAAAAATCTGCTTTAAAAAAACAAATGCATAAGGCACATATCAAATTTCGTCGAAAAAATTTCGAAGCGGCCTTGGTGCAAGCAATCGCATTCTATGACCAACTAACTTATTAATATGAAACAGGGATTCTGTTTATTGATCACTTTTATTTTATTATTTTCTCATAGCCATGTGTACGCTCAGCAAGAACATGACAATTTAATAACCGGAAATTTTCAAAATGCCACCTTCAATGAATTCGTAAAGAAAGTAGAGGTGCAAACCGATTTTCATTTCTATTATGAAGCCGCCCAGTTTGATAGTTTGGCCATCACACTTTCGGTAAAAGAGGCGCATTTACCTTCGGTATTAGACCGCGTGTTTGCCAATACGAATTGGCACTATGTTGTAGATAAAAACAACAATGTATTTATTACAAGAGGATTTGAAATCGCGGCAGAATTACCTTACGGCTTTTTCAATGGCGAAACAGATACAACTGGCGTAACGGCAAAAAGAAAGACCGAACAGGTTTCGGCTCCGGGCAAACCACAAAAAGTAAATCATGAGATCCTGATAGAAAATAAATTATTTGAAATCGGGATTAAAAGAAATGAAGCACCAAAGGGTAAAGTTAATATTGCAGGATACATACGCGACGCACAAAATGGAGAAGCGATTTCAGGCGCGCTGATCTATATAGATCATCCACACATACAGGTAAACAGCGATCAATTTGGTTACTATTCAATGATATTGCCAGCCGGAGGCCATACACTAAATATTATAGCTCCCGGCATGTTTGATACCAAACGGCAAATGATGCTATATTCAGATGGAAAGTTTGACGTAGAAATGGATGAAAAGATACTTAAACTAAAAGAAGTAGTGGTTGAAGCAGGTAAAGAAAAAAATGTTCGCAGTACAACTATGGGAATGGATCAACTAAAGATGAACGCCGTCAAACAAATTCCTGCTGTATTGGGCGAGGTAGATGTCTTAAGGGCTGTGCTAAGTTTGCCCGGCGTAAAATCAGTAGGAGAAGCCAGTACGGGTTTAAATGTGAGAGGCGGAGCCACTGATCAGAATCTTATTCTATTCAACGGAATGAATGTCTATAATCCATCCCATCTTTTTGGTTTCTTTTCAGCATTTGATGGCGATGTCATAAAAGACGTGTCATTGTATAAAAGCAGTATTCCTGCGAAATATGGTGGAAGAATATCTTCCGTGCTGGATATTACTTCCCTTGATGGTAATGATAAAAAAATAGGCGGTTCGGCGGGCATTGGGCCGCTTACCAGTAAAGTAACGCTCGAAGGTCCTATCATTAATAGTAAAACAACCTTTGTGGCCGGTGTGCGTGCTACCTATTCCGACTGGATACTAAAACTGTTGCCGGAGGAATACAGCAATAGCAGCGCTTCTTTTCATGACGCTACCTTACACATCAACCATAAATTAAATGACAAGAACACCATTTATGCTAATGGGTATTTAAGTGGCGACAAATTCAGGCTCAACAGCGATACCACTTATCAATATCATAATAAAAACGCCAACATTAACTGGAAACATATTTTCAATAATCGTTTCTATGGGGTACTTTCCGCAGGCATAGACCATTATGATTATAACGTAGCATTTGAGGGAGATTCTGTAAGTGCTGCTGATCTTGATTTTGCCATTAATCAATATAAAGCGAATCTCGATTTTAGCTATTTCCTCAGTAATAAACACAAACTTTCTTTCGGCCTAAGCAGCATTTATTATCACGTGAACAGTGGCACGCTGGATCCGATTGGAAAACAATCGCTTGTTATAGCCGATACGCTCGAAACAGAACAGGCGTTGGAGAGCGCTGTTTATTTGTCAGACAATTTTAATGTATCATCAAATTTCTCTATTGATGCCGGATTGCGGTTTTCATACTACAATTATCTCGGGCCAAAGCATATAAATACCTATGCGCCCGGATTGCCTAAAACATTAGACAACATTA
This sequence comes from Chitinophagaceae bacterium, assembly GCA_023251335.1. Classification (GTDB taxonomy): domain Bacteria; phylum Bacteroidota; class Bacteroidia; order Chitinophagales; family Chitinophagaceae; genus Ginsengibacter. Next base: position 4,992 of record JAHEZA010000044.1, read on the forward strand.
TCAGCACTGATTTTTATTCAAAGGGCAAAAACATAAAAACATATATGTACCCTGAATACCGCCTCTCAGCCAGGTATTTATTGCCGGGAAATACTTCGATTAAAGCTTCTGTCAACAGTCTTAGCCAATACATCCACATGCTTACTAATAGCACTACCATCTCACCAACGGACGTCTGGAAACTGGCAGATCCCAATATTAAACCTCAACAGGGAGCTCAGGTATCTTTGGGCTTATACAAAAACTTTAAAAACAATACGATCGAAACTTCTGTAGAAGTTTATTACAAATGGTTTACTAATTACCTGGATTATAGGAGTGGCGCCGTATTGGTGATGAATCATCATATTGAAACCGATGTAATCAACACAGACGGAACTGCTTACGGAATAGAACTATTGCTGAAAAAGCCAACAGGAAAACTAAATGGCTGGGTTAGTTATACTTACTCGCGTTCTTTATTGAAACAAAACGACCCGTATGCAGGCGAAAAAATTAATAAAGGCATGGAATACCCAAGCAATTTTGACCAGCCTAATAACATTAATTTTATTGGCAATTACCGGTTGACGCATCGATTTAGTTTTTCTTTGAATTTCACTTACAGTACAGGCCGGCCTATTACATTGCCAATTGCTGAATACGATTATGCCGGTTCGGTAAGGGTGTTGTATTCTGAAAGAAATGCGTATCGCGTTCCGGATTACTTCCGTTCAGATTTTTCAATGAATCTGGAAGGCAACCATAAAGTACACCAAAAAACACATAATTCCTGGACCTTGGGAATATATAACCTGACTGGGCGTAAGAATGCTTACTCAGTATATTTTATTTCGCAGAATGGCGGCATACAAGGTTACAAGTTGTCCATTTTTGGAACCGCTGTTCCGTTTATTACGTATAATATTCGCTTTTAAAATGAAACAAAATTATTTTTTACCGAAATTGTTCGTTTACTATGTATGCATTGTGTTGCTTTCCAACTGCAAAACGCCATACGAACCGCCGGTACAAAATGAAAAACAGCATTTCCTGGTGGTGGAAGGATTCTTGAACGGAAACGGACTTACTACCATAAAATTGAGCCGAACCAGGAATATCACCCACGGTGATTCTGCGGCATATATCTTTGAGGACGGTGCTAATGTAAGAATAGAGGATAACAGCAATGACATTTACCCATTGTATAATTCGGGGAAGGGAACATATACCGGATATCTTTTCGCAAACCCGTCTTATCTTTTCAGGTTACACATTACTACCGCCGACAATAAGGAGTACCTTTCAGATGCTGTAGTATTTAAACCATCACCGCCTATTGACCAAATTGGCTGGAAGTTCAGGAACGGCGATGTTCAGGTTTATGCAAATACTCATGATCCCCAGAATAGTACACGTTATTACCGCTGGGAATATGAAGAAACCTGGGAATTTCATTCTGAATATTATTCTTTTTTAGAGTACGACGAAAATTCAAATTCTGTAAAAGCAAGAAGTGTTCCGGTGTATCAGTGTTGGCGTTTCGACAATTCAAGCCGCATCCTTCTGGGCTCATCGGCTAAATTAAAAGAGGATGTTATCAACCAGGCTCCAATAATTTTAATTCCTTTTGGGGATAGAAAAATAAGTGTCCTATATAGTATCCTGGTTACGCAATACCCGTTAGATTCCATCGGTTACAACTATTGGAAAGCAATGGAGAGTAACACAGAAAATGTAGGCTCTATTTTTGATCCACAACCCAACCTAACCCAGGGAAATATTCATTGCCTTACGGATTCCTTAGAAACAGTAATCGGGTATATTGGTGCAGGAACCACACAACAAAGCAGACTTTTTATCAGCCATGCAGACATGCCTTCCAATTGGACTCAGATAGCTAAATGCTCAGAGGCAATTGTGCCACCTGACAGTTTGCACTGGTATTTTGCACAAAGCGGGTTTGACCCGGTAGATTACGCGGCCCCTCCTGGTAATTTCTTAGGGGCCTCAAAAACATGCGTGGATTGCACGTTAACGGGCAGTCCTGTTAAACCTGCGTTCTGGCCATAAAAAAAAATTGAATGAAACAAAATTATTTTTTACCAAAATTGTTCGTTTACTGTTTTTGTCTCATCTTGCTTGCCCGGTGCAAAACTCCTTATGAGCCACCGATTCAAAATACAAAGCAACATTTTCTGGTCGTAGAAGGTTTCATTATTGGCAATGGAACCACCACGCTTAAATTAAGCAGAACGAGGAACATCAGTCCCCATGACACCGCGTCCCGCATCTATGAAGACGGAGCCAATGTGAGAGTGGAAGACAATTACAACCATGTCTATCCATTATACGGCTCGGGCCAGGGGATTTATACCGGCGATTTTAATCTGCAGCCCTCCTATCTTTTCAGATTGCATATTACCACCTCTGATAACAGGGAATACCTTTCAGATGAAATCGTGTTTAAGCCGTCTCCTCCGATTGACAGCATCTCATGGAAACTTGATAATAACAGTAATGTACAGGTATCGGTGAGTGCGCACGATCCTCAAAATAATACCAAATATTATCGCTGGAGCTTTGATGAAACCTGGGAATTTCATTCTGAATATTATTCCAACTTATGGTTCGACAAAACCGATTCAACGTTCAAAACGAGATATATACCGGTGTACCAATGTTGGCAATCTGATAAATCAACGGAAATTCTCCTGGGCTCATCTGCAAAATTAAAAGAAGATGTTATTGATGAAGCTCCTCTGACCTTAATTCGCTATCAAAATAAAAAAATCAGCGTGCTATATAGTATCGTCGTGACGCAGTACGCATTGGATTCGAGCGGATATAATTATTGGACAGCCATGAAAAGCAATACAGAAAATGTGGGTTCTATTTTTGATCCCCAACCTAACCTGACTACAGGTAATATCCATTGCCTCACCGATTCTTCAGAAACGGTCATTGGTTATATAGGCGCCGGAAGCACACAACAAACCCGGATCTACATCAACAATACTGAAATGCCATCCCGTTGGAATCCGCCCCCCGATTGTGGCGAGTGGCACGTGCCCATGATCATGGATAGTTTGCTATATTATTTTGACGACGGTGGATATACTCCCATAAATTATGATCCTCCTCCGGGAAGTACGGTTTTCGGAGCAGCCGACCACTGTGTGGATTGTTCATTAACGGGTACTCTCATCAAACCATCGTTTTGGCCATAAAAATTTAAAAATGATTACTGCGATGATACGTAAATGTTTTATTTATTCTTTTGTATTCCTGATAACTGTGTTGTCGCGATTCTCTTTGTTCGGGCAAACGAATTCTTTAAATGAAATGCTGGCAGGTTACGCCAATTATAATCAGAGCCAACTGCGTGAAAAAATTTATGTTCATACAGATCGCTCTTACTATTTGTGTGGTGAAATCTTATGGTTTAAAACCTATGTAACCAATGCAGCCGATAATCATCCTCTGTCAGTCAGCAAGGTGGTTTACATAGAAGTATTGAACAAGGCACACCAACCGGTTTTGCAGGCAAAGATTGCCATCAAAGATGGCACCGGCAGCGGCTCTTTCGATCTTCCGCTTACACTTTCGTCAGGCGTTTATGAATTAAGAGCCTATACTAACTGGATGAAGAATGATTCGCCCTATTATTTTTTTAAAAAAATAATCACTATTGTAAATACGACTCAAAATCTTGATACATCTGTCAGAAATGTCCATGCCAGTTATTTCGCTAATTTTTTCCCCGAAGGTGGCCATCTTGTTAACGGCATCAACAGTGTAGTTGGTTTCAAAATAAACGATGCCCAGGGACGTGGAGTGGATGGTGTAGGTGTAGTGGTTGACCAGTCAAAAGATACCGTCGCACAATTTAAAACGACTCGTTTTGGAATGGGTAATTTTTCATTCACGCCGAAAATTGGAAACCACTACACTGCTATCATTCTCTTAAATGACAGCTCAGTTATCAGCAAAAATTTGGCCGATGCTTTTGACAAAGGAATCGTGATGCATTTAACTGATAATGGGAATCAATTGAACGTGGCAATTACCTCGGCAAATGAAGTATCAGAGCAGGTATATGTATTAGCATTAAACAGGGAGCAGATCACTTTTGCAGAAACGAAATCCTTAGTAAACAACGAAGCTGTTTTCAATATTAATAAAGATAGTCTTAAAGAAGGTATGACACGAATAACAGTTTTCAATGAGAAAAAGCAACCTGTTTGTGAACGCCTTTATTTTAAAAGGCCCGCAAGTGAAATGCGGATAAATGCCAAGGCGGATAAAACGAACTACAGCAATCGTGAAAAAGTAAATATTAATCTCGCAACCACAGGCCCCGCGGGGGATTCGTTGAAAAGTAATTTGTCAGTTGCTGTATATCGGCTGGACTCATTACATCAACCATCGAACGATAATATCTTTACTCATTTGTGGTTTTCTTCTTACCTGAAAGGTAATGTTGAAAATGCTTCTTATTATTTTAAGAATGGCGATCCGGAAACGAAGGAAGCGCTCAATAATTTATTACTTGCACAAGGATGGAGCAGCTTCGACTGGAGCCATGCGTTTGAAAATAAAACGCCTTCTTTTAGCTATGTACCGGAAAATGCCGGCCACATTATTACAGGCAGAGTAACAAATGAACTCACAGGAAAACCTGCTGCCAATGTGCTTGTTTACTTGTCTGTGCTGGGAAAAAGAGTGCAATTGCACGGTTGCAAAAGTGATGAAAATGGGCTGGTTCATTTCGATATGACAGATTTTTACGCAAAAAACCAGGTAATAGTCCAGACAAATACTTCCAGGGACAGTATATATCGGTTTGAAATTTTCAGTCCCTTCTCTGAAGAGTTTTCTACAATTCCGTTACCCGCGCTGCGTGTCGCCGAAAATAGTGCGGATGCTTTACAGAAGGCCAACCTGGGCATGAAAATACAGGCTGCCTATCATGAAAACAGCCTCCAAAGAATTCAACAACCGGATATTGATTCAACTCCTTTTTACGGCAAACCAACAAAAACTTATCTATTGGACAACTATACCCGTTTTACGACAATGGAAGAAGTAATGCGTGAATTTGTCGCAGAAGTAAATGTGGCAAGAAAAGGAAAAGACTATCATTTTTATACTTTTAATGCGCCCGGGTATGCATTAAAAGACATGCAGTTCTCGGATGTACTTTTCAAAAAGGATCCACTTATGCTGTTAGACGGAGTGCCTGTTTTTGACGTGAACAAAATAATAGCTTATGATCCGTTAAGAGTTCAGAAACTGGAAGTAGTAGGAGCGTTATATAGATTGGGCCCAATCACTGGCAACGGCATTTTAAGTTTTACAACTTATAAGGGTGACCTATATGGTTACACGCTAAACCCTCATGACCTTCTGGTAGATTATGACGGATTGCAAAAACAACGAATATTTTATTCACCGGAATACGCTTCTGAAAAAGAACAGCAAAGCCGTCTGCCTGATTTTCGTACGCTCTTATATTGGTCGCCAAACATAATCACAGATAAAAAAGGAAATGCTAACCTTTCTTTTTATACCGGCGATATTCCTGGAAAATATATAGTAGAACTACAAGGAATTTCATCCAACGGCGATGCAGGAAGTGATGATTTTATTTTGAATGTAGGAAAATAGGAATTCCCCTTTTTTGTTCGTTTACTGCCTTCGAAAATAAAAAGGGTTGGAAAGAAATTACCACTCTCTCACTACTTGGCCATTTAATATCTGCATTATAAAAAGATGCTTGTTCTCATAATAGTCGGGAACGGTGCTGGCCTTGTCAT
>JAHEZA010000425.1 GCA_023251335.1 Chitinophagaceae bacterium
ACCTCAGGAAAACTACTTAATAAAAGGTTGTGTTAACAGAGATCCCAATATGCAGCGTTTGCTGTATGAAAGATTCTCTTCAAAAATGTATGGCGTTTGCCTCAGATACTCAGAAAATACCGAAGATGCAAATGATGTGATGCAGGAAGGTTTTATCAAGGTGTATCAAAATATAGGCAAATTCAGAGGCGAAGGATCTTTCGAGGGATGGATCAGGCGCATTTTTATTCATACTTCTATTGAACATTATAGAAAAAAAGTAAAATTATTCAATGTAACGGAAGTATCTGAAAATACAATCGAAGATGATAAGTTAAATGTATTGGATTCTTTAGCCACCAAAGATATTCTGAAAATTGTAGCGGAGTTGACGCCAGGTTATAAGACCGTGTTTAACATGCATGTTGTAGAAGGCTATTCCCACAAAGAAATAGCCCAGATTTTAGATATAACAGAAGGCACCAGTAAATCGCAATTAGCCAGAGCAAAAGGAGTGTTAAAGAAAAAAATTGAAGCGGCCTTTATTAAAACGAAATAAAAATAAGGAATGAGGGAATAATAGAAATAAACAAGCATTAATATAATTCCAATGCAAGATTTTAAAAATAAATTGTATCAGTACGAAGCATCTCCTCCGGAAGAGATGTGGCATCAAATAGCCAGAGAACTGAATAATGAGAAGGTTATTAAGATACATGACCATCGAAAAAACAAATTTGTTTTGTACGCCGTTGCTGCCGCAGTATCAGTTATTGTTATTTTTTTAGGGTCTGTTTTTTTTAAAAAGAATTCAAATACGCAATTCACAACCAATAATCAGGAAGAGCAGCATAACCTTTTGCTGGCACAAAAAATAGAAGATTCTGTTCACCTAAATCAGCAAATCTTGAAATCTATTATTAACAGTCCGGAAGAAAAAAAGGAAATCGTTTCAAAAAAAGTTAATCAAAGTATTGCTTCAAAGATATATTTGACTGTTGCTGGCCCTGAAGGCCAGCCTGTAAAAATTTCACCAAAAGTAGCTACACTCATCATTTCAGCGGACAATGGATACCCTCCAAAACCGGTGTGGAGCCAGGAAATCCGCGAATGGCAAAAAATTATGCTAAGCAGCACTGTATCTCCCACATCTGCTAATTTTGCCGACCAGGTCCAACTAGCCGCCAATAAACAAAGCAGCGATAAAGACTGAGCGGATGGCAAGATTAAAAATTTCATTCCCGTCAACATCTATTGGCTCGATTCAAATTCCCGTGCGAATCACGGATATTAATTATGGAAATCATGTAGGCAATAATGCCATTGTGGAAATTATCCATGAGGCACGCATGCAGTTTTTAAACCAACATGGATTTACCGAAATGGACGCATCGGGCACCTCATTAATTATGAGTGAATTGTGCATTGAATATAAAAATGAATCTTTTTACAACGATCTGCTTGATATAAAAATATTTGCCGGAGAAATATCCCGCGTAGGTTTTGAACTCTTGTATGAGATTGCTACAAAAAGAAAGGGAATATCCATAATCGTCGCACTCGCTAAAACAGGCATGGTTTGCTATAATTATCAAATAAAGAAAGTCGAGAGCGTTCCTGTGGCATTGAAATTAATTCTTGAAACCAAAGACAGCACACCCAAAAAAGAAAAATAAGAATCTCAAATATTTTTTTGTTTACTGCAATGCGATGATTTTATCAATCGCAGATTATTGCAGCAGACAAACAAAAAATGAACATTTTTTTTCAGGCAAAATCAAAATCCTTTCTTTTTGCTCGTTTACTATAAAAAAAAGAATAAAAATGAACTGTCCTTATTCCACCTGCTTGTGCCTTTTTTCCAAAACTTCAATTACGTCAGCTAGCGTTTTATTTTTTGCTTGTAATAAAACGAGGTAATGAAACATTAAGTCTGCGGCTTCATTCAGAAAAAGTTTGTTGTCGTTATCTTTTGATTCTATCACGAGTTCCACGGCCTCTTCACCTACTTTTTGCGCCATGGCATTAATACCTTTTTTAAATAAAGTAGATGTATAAGATCCTGAAAGTGGATGTTTTTTTCTTCCTTCAATAATTTTTTCAAGCGCACGCAAAAAATCCTGTCCGCTATTTTCTTCATTAAAACAGGTTTCAGCACCAGTGTGGCAAACCACACCATCAGGCCTCGCCTTTATCAACAATGTATCAAAATCGCAATCTGTTTTTATGTCAATAACATGCAAATAATTTTTACTTGTTTCCCCCTTTATCCACAAACGGTTCTTGCTGCGGCTGAAAAAAGTTACGAGGCCAGAATCTATCGTTTCCACCAACGCTTCTTTATTCATGTAGCCCAGCATTAATATCACATTCGTTGACGAATCCTGGATAATGGCAGGGACGCAACCGGAAGATGATTTGGAAAAATCTACCCGTTTTACCAAATCGGAATAATCCTTTTTCATAATCTTACATTTATATTTTTTGTAGACAAATAACTTTTCAATTCAGGAATTTTTATTTCGCTAAAATGAAATACGCTCGCTGCCAAAGCAGCGTCAGCATTGGCTTTTTTAAATACTTCTTCAAAATGAACCATATTACCTGCACCTCCCGAAGCAATAATGGGTACAGTGAGATTGTTTGAAAATAAAGAAGTGATATCTTCTGCAAAACCATCTTTTGTTCCGTCGTTATTCATTGAGGTCAAAAGAATCTCGCCCGCGCCAAGCTCAATTCCTTGTTTGGCCCAGTCGTAAGCCAGCGTATCCGTTTTTAATCTTCCTCCATTCAAATAAACATACCATTTACCATCACTTTCCTTTTTCGTATCTATCGCAAGCACTACACATTGGTTGCCGAATTCCTTTGCCATCTTATTAATTAGATCCGGTGATTTAAACGCTGCAGAATTCACGGAAATTTTATCGGCGCCGTTTTGCAAAAGTTCAGATGCATTTTCGACCGATGCAATTCCACCTCCAACAGCAAACGGAATATTGATGTTCGCTGCGACTTTTTTTACCAGTTCTACCAGTGTCTTCCTTTTTTCAATCGTTGCCGTGATATCCAGGAAAACCAGTTCGTCTGCGCCTTGTCCTGAATAATATAATGCCAGTTCCACCGGATCACCGGCATCCCTGATGTTTTCAAAATTGATGCCCTTCACGGTTCTTCCGTCTTTAATATCAAGGCACGGTATAATTCGTTTTACAAGCATGATTCGTTTTAAAAATCTTTCAATTGGTCCAAAGAGATTTTCCCTTCATAAATCGCTTTCCCCACAATAGCGCCGCTGCAGCCCGTTTCTTTTAAAACCAACAAATCTTCAAAGCACGAAATACCGCCGCTGGCAATAAGACTTAAGGAAGAAAATTCCTGCAATATCTCACAATACAATTCTGTTGACGGTCCCTGCATCATACCGTCTTTTGAAATATC
>JAHEZA010000426.1 GCA_023251335.1 Chitinophagaceae bacterium
ATCATCTCGCAAAAACCTGGTTTTGACTGATTCTATTTTTGGCGTTACGAGTTCCACATCAATGCCGGCAAACTTGTCTTCACTTACAATCGCGGCGGCATAATCACCACAATGTGAAATGGAAAAATGAATTTTCCCGTTGCTCAAGTGCGGCTTTTTTGACGCAGCAATTTCTATTAAATGAAAAGGAAAACCGGGATGCAAAATATCCAGCAGGTAACGTCCGGCAAGATGCTGTAATCTTTTATGAGGATGCGTAATTTCTTTTTGGATAGTGACTTTTCCTCTAAAAAAAGATTCATCTTCCGTAATATGCCAAACCGCCAGTTTGGTGGTATCGTTGATATTATGTTGATAAAACAAAGGCATTCAATAAAAATTTACCGCTTTTTTGAGGTTCGATTAATTATTTTGCAACCGTAAAAATAAATGCAATTAAATGATTTTATCTGACAAGCGAATTCTGGAAGAAATAGAAAAGAAAACGATCATTATAAAACCATATCATCGCGAGAAGTTAGGAAGTAACAGTTATGATGTTCATCTGGGGAAAAATCTTGCCGTCTATAAAGATAAAATCCTTGATGCCAAAAAGCACAACGAAATAGAACATTTCGAAATTACTGAGGAGGGTTTTATTTTACAACCTAACGAATTGTATCTTGGGGTTACGCTGGAATACACCGAAACTCACGCGCATGTTCCATTCCTTGAAGGAAAATCTTCTACAGGCCGTCTTGGCATTGACATACATGCTACCGCCGGCAAAGGTGATGTTGGTTTTTGCGGCCACTGGACTTTGGAAATTTCCTGTAAAATTCCCGTACGGATTTATGCGGGAATGCCCATTGGGCAACTAATTTATTTCCCTTTGGAAGGAGAAGTGGAAGTAAGTTATGATTCAAAGAAAAATGCCAAATATAGCCACCAGCCTGATGTGCCCGTAGAAAGTATGATGTGGAAAAATAAGTTTTAACCCTATTCCAGTGGGCTAAATCTTCCAATTGCTATCAGAATTACAAAATATTTTGAATCTGTTTCTATAGCCAAATAATTTCTCACTATTTCAGTTTATACGCAGCCACTGTTTTACCCATAAATGTAGGAACGTAAACTATTTTTTTAGCAGGATCATAACCAATATCAGCCGTATTCTTTTTTTGCTCGTGAGTGTCTAATAAATTTTCAAAATGGCCATCAGCATATACATAATAAATATATCCAGCCCAGGCGCTCACAATAAAGTCGCCATTACCAATCGGTTCTATTCCATCAATACCTTGCGGCACTTCTGCTATTTTTGTAACTTCTTTTTTAGCATCGGCTTTCATTAGCAATTTGCCTTCCGCAAAAATCAAATCATTTCCTATCGCTTTTAATCCGTTAGTGCCATTAATTCCGTCCAGGTATTCTACAGGTTTATCATTTTCAATGCGCCAGATTTTAGATGTTTTAGAATCAGATACATATACAACCCCTTTGTCGCTAACTGTTATATCATTTAAGCCCGAGGCGCCGTCAATAGGGATTTTCTTTTCTATTTTTCCCTTATTAATATCTATTACCACCACATCACCTATGTCTGCAACATATAACCGGTTACCGGACTTACCCAAGCCTTTGGGTGCATTTAATCCCGTAATCCAGGAAGAATCATAGTCTTTACCATTTAATGATAATTTTCCTACACCGCCCTTTCCATCCGCATCCCACGGGCCACCGTCAATTAGAGAGACATATAAAATATTTTTTTCAGGAAGTACCGACTCCGGAACCGCAACGATGGCATCTGTTTCCCATATTTTTTCGAGTTTGTGTTGTTGCGCGTTAGCAGAGAACGCAATCATTACAAAAAATGCCGGAAGTAAATATTTCATATAAAATGTTTTAAAAGATGATTCAAATTTAATACAGTTATTGTTATTTCAATACTATTTAAAATATCCGAATCGCTCCTATGCCATTTTACTATTCACTAATTCTATCACAGTGATCTCTGCCAATATCCCTACCCTACCCGGATAACCGATAAATCCAAATCCGGGATTTACATATAATTTTTGTTTGCCTTCTTCATACAATCCATCCCACTCTTTATACATGTATTGCACCGGGCTCCATTTAAAACCCGGAATTTCCACGCCAAACTGCATTCCATGCGTGTGGCCACTGAGCATCAGATCCACATCGCCATATTCGGGCCTTACCTCTGCATCCCAGTGGCTGGGATCATGACTGATCAAAATTTTAAACGGATAATTTTCTGCACCTGCATAAGCTTTTTTCATATTCCCATATTTCGGGAATCGCGCCTTCGCACTCCAGTTTTGTATTCCGATGAGGGCAATCTTGTCTCCATTTCTTTCTAATGGTATGTGTTCATCCATCATCAATCTCCAACCCAACTGTTCATGAATTTTTGCAAGGTTAATCAAATTTTGATCTTTGGTTACGCCTCCATAAGGCCATCGCGCATATTCGCCATAATCATGATTTCCAAAAGTAGAATACACACCCATCGGGGCTTTTACTTTATCAAATACGTCCATATAATCATTCATTTCGGTAGCCCTGTCATTTACCAGATCTCCGCTGAAAATAACCATATCACCGTTCTCTGCCATAATCTTTTCCACACCATGAGCTACCGCTTTCTTGTTCATAAAGCTGCCAGAATGCACATCACTAAAATGAACAATTTTTACACCGTGAAAACCAGGAGGTAAATTATCGTACGAAAGTTTTACGCGCTTTATCCTGTAATTATACTTATTACTAAACCCATAAATTAAACTTCCGAAAAGCGAGGTGCCTGCTGCCAAACCAAGCCAACTTAGGAAAGCAGAGCGGCTAATTCCATCGCCACTCATGGTAGCCACCTCTGTGTTTCTAAAAAACGTCTTTGATGCAGCCCACTGTATCAAACGCCTGACATCATCTATCAAAAAGAAAACAGAAGATATTACTTGCGCAAAAACAAAAGCGAGGATCGAGGCGAAAAGATAAGTTCGTATTTTTTTCGGCAAATATTCAATGCCTTTCGCCATAAAAATCACAACCCCAATAATGGTAATAATTGAAACCAACCAATAAAACCCATAGATTAAACCTCTCGTTCTTGAACCGGCGGAGAGACTTAGAGATTTGACGGCCATAAAAACATAAATGTCCAGCGCTATCATGATCAATAGCACCATAAAAGATCCAACAGGTGTTCTCATATACGATAATAATTTTTTTAAAATTTAATAAACTCGTCTAATTGTTGATGGATGGCCTTTAAGGTTTCTGCATTCAGAATTCCATTTTCATCCATCACCTTATTAATCACTGAAATCGGAAGCTTATTATAAAATACACTCATTTTTAAATAATGTAAGGTATCCGAAAGATGATCCATTCCACGCAAATTTCCAGCC
>JAHEZA010000427.1 GCA_023251335.1 Chitinophagaceae bacterium
ATAATTACTTACTCTTCAATTGTTTATGCAATGGCACGTGGATTGAAAGTACCTGCCTGATTCATCTAATTATAAACAATTTAAAATTTAAAAAAATGAACACACAAACAACTTTACCAGAGACAAAAGTGGTTGATTATAAAAAAGACTATAGGCTTGGAAGTCAAGTAAGAGAATTTTTAAAAGGATTAAATGAAGCAGGAGCACCTCCAATCGAATCACTTACGCCTATCGAAGCCCGAAAGGTCTTATCAGATGCACAGGCTTCTGTAAATGTTGATTTATCAGGCATAGAAGAAGCAGAAAAAACTATTACCGCAGATGGCTACACGGTGAAATTAAATATTGTAAGGCCTGAAGGAAAAAAAGAAATCCTGCCAGTTTTCATATTCATTCATGGAGGTGGATGGGTATTGGGAGACTTCCCCACACACAAAAGGATGGTGAGAAACCTGGTGGTATTGTCTGGTGCCGCTTCAGTATTTGTAAACTACACACCAACACCTGACGCCGCATATCCGCAAGCGATCAATGAGATCTATGCGGCCACAAGATGGGTTGCAGAAAATGGAAGTGAAATCAATGTTGATGGTAAAAGGCTGGCTGTGGTAGGAAATAGTGTCGGCGGAAATATGACTGCTGTTACGGCTTTAAAAGCAAAAGCAAATGGAGGGCCTGAAATAAAACTCCAGGTAATGATGTGGCCGATTGTCGATGCCAATTTTGAAACAGAATCTTATCAACAATTTGGCAAAGATCGTTTCCTTAGTAAATCATTAATGATGTGGATGTATGAGATGTACATTGAAGATCCTGAAAAACGCAAAGACATTTATGCATCGCCGTTACAAGCAAATATTGAACAATTAAAAGGATTGCCCCCTGCACTGATCCAGGTTGCTGCAAATGATATTCTTCGTGATGAAGGAGAAGCGTATGGCAGAAAACTGGATGAAGCCGGTGTACCGGTAACATGCATCCGCTACAATGGAATGATTCACGATTTCGGATTATTGAATGGACTCGCCAATGTGTCTGCTGTTCGTTCCTTATTTGTCCATGCTGCGGCAGAATTAAAAAAACACCTCGCATAAAACCATTTTAGAAAAAGTTTTCTAAATATTTTTTCATCATAAAAACAAAAACCATGTTTACAATTAATCAATTCGCAAAAGGCGCACTATTGGCGCTTTCAATGGCTGCTGTTATTCCCGGCATTGCCAATTCACAAGCAGTAAAAAAAGGAATAAAAAATATTGTCCTTGTCCACGGCGCGTTTGCCGATGGTTCCAGTTGGGCAAAAGTAATTCCATTACTGCAATCAAAAGGGTTTAATGTAATTGCAGTACAGAATCCACTTACTTCTTTTGAAGATGATGTTGCCGCTACCAAACGTGCTCTCGCTTTAATGGAGGGCCCGGTTTTACTCGTAGCCCATTCCTATGGTGGAATGGTAATCACTGAAGCGGGGAATGATCCGAAGGTGGCCGGTTTAATGTATGTTGATGCATTGATTCCTAGCGATGGTGAATCAGTATCCGATGTGATAAAGCCATATCCACCATCTCCTGGCAATACCGAGTTTCAGCAGGATGCTTCGGGTTACCTGAGTATGTCATCCAAAGGGATCGATTCGTATTTTGCACAGGATTTGAAACCAGAAGAGAGAAGAGTGCTTTACGCAACGCAAATTCCCTGGGCCGCAAAAGCTACTCTTACCAAAATTTCCAAAGCAGCCTGGAAGGATAAACCATCATGGTGCATCATCGGTTTGGATGACAAGACTATTCCGCCCACATTGACCAGGGCTGAAGCAAAAATGATCAATGCAGCCACGCTTGAGCTGAAAACAAGCCACGTTCCTATGCTATCTCAACCTGGTAAAGTAGCCGATTTTATCATTGCTGCATCTCAGAAATTATAAAAATAAAACCGCGATGGTGTCAATTATATTGGTGAAGATATCGCTCAAAGATTTGCTATAGACTTACTATTTCATGAATGGTTCATTTCAAATTCTTATACAATGATTAACGATACAATTGCCGATTTGCACCAGCGCGGTTTTACTTCAAGTTTTACATTGCCTGGCAACCGGATCTTTTGTTCACAAACACAAAAGCTTTGGCTGCTGAGAGAAAGACGGAATAACTCTTTAGTGATAAAAAGAAAAGGCCTGGAGGTTTTTAAAACCGTATGCTCACCAGGGAGGCAATCAGAAAACAAAAATTATGAAAATTGTAGTAATTGGTGGCAGTGGTTTTATAGGCTCTAAATTGGTCAAGGAACTCCGTGAATTGAACCACGATGTAATCGCTGCGTCATCGGGTGTAGGAGCAAATGCGATCAATGCCGGAAAATTGATAGAATTGCTAAAGGATACACAAGTGGTAATTGATGTGGCGAATGCTCCGGCATCAGAAGATAAGGCGATGATTGAATTTTTTCAAACTTCGGGACATAACCTCTTGACGGCAGAAGCGATTGCCGGCGTAAAGCATCACATAATATTATCAGCGGTCGGAATTGAACAAATGCAGGGCAGTGGCTTTTTTAGAGCAAAGAAGGTGCAGGAAACTTTGGTGAAGGGTTCAGAAATCCCCTATACCATTCTTCAAGCGACTCAATTTTTTGAGATAGTGCGTGGCATTGCTCAGGCAGCAACGATCGGCGGCGAAATACATATTTCCAATGCAAAGATACAGCCTGTCGCCTCGGACGATGTGGCTTCTGCAATAATACACATCAGCTTAGGCGCGCCTTTAAATATAACGCTCCAGATTGCAGGCCCCGACCGCCTTCAGTTGGATGAATTAATACAAATTTTTTTGGATGAAACGAACGATCCCCGAAAGATAGTAATTGATCATCGTGCACTTTATCTTGGGGTTGAAATAGATAGTCAATCGCTTATCCCAAAAGAAAACGCTTTGATCGGAAAGACGAGGTTTTTAGACTGGCTTAAAAAACAGGATCAATAAGCAATTGCGCAATTGCATATTAAAACCGGTAATAGCCTGACTATGCGCAAATCCAGGCGCAATAAACATAATAAAAAAATAGTTTCTAACACTTTAAAAAAAATTATGAAAAAAAATTATTTTGAAACGTTATTACAGCGTAGCCCTCATGGTGCAGATCCATCCATAAATATCCGGGATTTAATTAATCCTGAATTGGAATCAAATACAGAAGAAGGTGATGAATACCTTGACGATAAAACCAGTATGAAGGAGGAACCGTATGAAAGCGAAAAAAATGAAAATGATTAAACGACTTTCCAATGTGTTTCTTTCATCGTAAACAAAGATGACGGCTGTCAGATCGTTGAGGCGGCTGTAATGAATGTGTACTTTCCACCAGTTCGTACACATAGGAAACCCTACGTCGGTACAGAGAATTCAAACCGTGAAAAC
>JAHEZA010000428.1 GCA_023251335.1 Chitinophagaceae bacterium
AATCTTGAAAAATAGCCAATTCCCGCAGGGGTATTTCTTACAAAGTTGCATAATTGTTCTAAGTTATCGGAAGACAGATCCCTAAATAAAAAACCCGTCAAGGAAATTATGACGGGTGAGTAATATGTAAAATTTCGGATAAGATCTTATTTTTCCAAAGACTGAGTCGCTCTTGTCAACTTACTTTTTAAGTTAGCCGCTTTATTTTTATGTATTATTCCTCTTTTCGCCAGTTTATCAATCTTTGAAGTCAATTCTGGCAACCCTTTCAATGCTGCTGCTTTAGTGTCTAATACTTTGAAATCCCGTATCGCATTACGGGTTGTTTTTCCCTGATAACGGTTGCGCTCGTTACGCGCAGCGCTTTTACGTACGCTTTTCTTGGTTGCTGAATGATTTGCCATTAAATAATTTTTTTGGGCTGCAAAGATAATAATATTTGGGAGAAAATAATGCCTGATTCAAAATTTATTTAAAAGCACAATTCCTTACCCGAAATTTTCACAAACTTAGAGGAAGGTCGTGAAGAACACCGTCTCTACATGAAACGCAAACTATCCGATTACAACAATTCGATGGCTAAAGGCTTACATAATTAATACGAAACTTTACGAAGTTGTATTTTTGCAGTTCAATTACTTAGTTAGAACTATGGAACTTTATGTTGAATCATTAACAGAATATAAGAGATTAAAAACCCTTGAAGTAAAAGTAGGCGATCTGTTAATTGGTAATTTCAATCCAATCAGGATACAAACCATGACCACAACCGATACGATGGATACTATTGGTACCGTTGAGCAAAGTATCCGCTGTATCGAAGCAGGTGCAGAACTGGTACGCATTACAGCGCCATCAAAAAAAGAAGCAGAAAATTTATTAAATATAAAAAATGAATTGCACAGACGAGGCTATGATATACCTTTAGTTGCCGATATTCATTTTACACCAAACGCAGCTGAAATAGCAGCGCGGATCGTAGAAAAGGTAAGGGTGAATCCTGGAAATTATGTAGACAAGAAAAAATTTGAATTAATTGAATATTCCGATGCAGATTATGAGGAAGAAATCGAAAGGATCAGAACCCGTTTTACGCCTTTGGTAAAAATTTGTAAAGAATATGGAACCGCGATGCGTATTGGTACTAATCACGGTTCCTTGAGCGATAGGATTATGAGCCGCTACGGCGACACGCCAATTGGTATGGTGGAAAGCGCCATGGAATTTTTAAGGATTGCTGAAAGTGAAAATTACTATAACATTATTTTGAGTATGAAAAGTAGCAACCCCCAGGTGATGGTGCAGGCTTACCGGCTTTTGATAGAAAATATGCATAGTGAGTTAGGACATTGTTATCCATTGCATCTCGGCGTAACCGAAGCGGGCGATGGCGAAGACGGCAGAATAAAATCAGCAATCGGCATCGGCACTTTATTAGAAGACGGCATCGGCGATACCATTCGCGTTTCACTCACTGAAGATTCTGAATTTGAATTACCGGTTTGTAAAAACATAGTAAAGAGATATAAATCTTTAGAAAAAGATTTGCAAAATTCTTCTGTACCGCCAATAAAAAATATTGCTGAATTAATTACGGGGATAACAGTAAGGAATGTACGCAATACTTCTACAGTACATAATATCGGGGGAAAGCACGTTCCTGTGGTAATCGCAGATTTTCATAAAAAGAAAAATATCAATAGAGAAGACTTAAAAGATATTGGGTACAAATACAGCCCTGTTTCTGATAAATGGCACATTAGCGATATGGCTGCTGACTTTATTTTTTGCGGAGAAAATAAAATTGATTTTGCATTACCTGGCACATTAAAGCTCATTTACACTTATGATCCATGGAAGAATATTTCAGATAATCCCAAATGTTTTCCCATATTCAGCGAAACAGAATACCTCAATGATAGCATCGAAAAATCTACTTCTCTGAATTTGGTAATGCTTGATTGCTACTCAAAAAGTTATCCTGAATTTAACACGAATGCCTTCTTAGAAAAGATAAAAACTGATAACACAGCCATCTTATGTCTGAGCAGTGAAAACAAAAATGCAATGCAAAGCATTCGCAGAATGTTTCTGGAATTAAAAGAAAGAGAAATTAACAATCCTGCAATAATTATATGCGACAGCAATAAAGACACCATGGATGAAAGCCTTATCCATTATGCAATTGAGACTGGAGCATTATTTATCGACGGCTTTGGAAATGGTATTTGTCTTGGTTATCATTATTCTGATAAAAATAAAATTCCTGATTATAAATTAATGAATTCTATTGCCTTTGGAATTTTGCAGGCATCACGTACAAGAATTTCAAAAACAGAATTTATCAGTTGCCCTTCATGCGGCAGAACATTATTTGACCTGCAGGAAACCACTGCAAAAGTGAGAGCCGTTACACATCATCTTAAAGGACTAAAAATAGCTATAATGGGATGTATTGTAAACGGGCCCGGTGAAATGGCAGATGCAGATTTCGGTTATGTAGGAAGCGGACCAGGAAAGATTACTTTATACAAAGGAAAAGAAGTGATCAAAAGAAATGTACCTGAAGAAATCGCCGTAGAAGAGCTCATTAATCTATTGAAAGAAAACAATGCATGGGCGGAACCGGAATTAGCACTCACAAATTAATATTTAGATCATTTTTATAGTGAACAAACAAATGAACAGAATTCTTATTTAATAAGAATTAAAACAAACTCCTAAAACCTCCTAATATTTCAAAAATCCGGAGGTTTTGAATTTTAATTATTCCAGACAAAGTAATTTGCACCCTTAGAAAAAATTTACATTTTGCAAACAGACTTCTTAATAATTGGCAGTGGCATAGCGGGCTTAACGTATGCGCTTAAAGTAGCGCAGGACTGCCCTGATAAAACCATAACGGTCCTTACAAAAACGATAAGTGAAGAAACCAATACAAAGTACGCCCAGGGTGGCGTTGCGGGTGTTACCGATTTTGATAATGACAGTTTTGAAAAGCATATTGAGGATACGTTGATCGCCGGAGATGGCTTATGCAATCCTGAAGTTGTGGAAATCGTAGTAAAGGAAGGCGTGGAAAGAATTAAAGAAATAATCAGTTGGGGCGCTCATTTTGATAAAGAACATTCAGGGGAATATGCATTGGGAAAAGAAGGCGGCCACAGTGAATTTCGTATCCTTCATCACAAAGATGTAACGGGGAAAGAAATTGAAAACACGTTGCTTTCGGCAATTGCCAAGAAACCAAATATTCATTTAATAAGCCATTGTTTTGTAGTGGATATTATTACGCAGCATCATCTTGGTTATTTGGTTACAAAGTCCACGCCGGACATTGAATGCTTTGGCGTATACGTCCTCAATCTTGAGAAAAATAAAATTGAAAAAATAATTTCTAAGATTACATTGCT
>JAHEZA010000429.1 GCA_023251335.1 Chitinophagaceae bacterium
AGGCCTTACGCAGATACAATAGCGTTGGTGCTAATCGTAATTATTGTTACCTTTTTATCCATACTGTTGGGCGAACTGATACCAAAACGACTTGCGTTGATGAACCCGGAACGCATTGCCAAAAGCGTAGCAGTACCGATAAAATTCCTCAGTTCGGTCTCTTATCCGTTAGTATGGCTGTTGAGCGTCATAAGTTCAGGCTTTTTCCGCCTCTTCAAAATAAAAAAAAGTAGCGACACGGAGGTTACGGAAGAAGAGATAAAGGCTATGATCAATGAGGGAAGTGAACTCGGCGCTATCGAGGAAGAAGAAAAAGATATTATAGAACGGGTCTTTCACCTGGGAGATAGAAATATTACTTCATTAATGACGCACCGCACTGATATCGTATGGTTCGACGTGAATGAAGAAAGATCATCAGTAAAAGAAA
The DNA here is from genome assembly GCA_023251335.1 of Chitinophagaceae bacterium. Classification (GTDB taxonomy): domain Bacteria; phylum Bacteroidota; class Bacteroidia; order Chitinophagales; family Chitinophagaceae; genus Ginsengibacter. Next base: position 431 of record JAHEZA010000429.1, read on the forward strand.
AAATTAAAGAATTTCAACATTCCGTGTATCCGCTGTGCAATGAAACCATTGATGACATTGAGGGCATTGTTTATGTAAAAGACATGTATTTGAAGCCGGATGCTCCTTTAAGGGAAATGATGAGGAAAGCGCTTTTTATCCCGGAAAACAATTCCGCTTACCAGGTGTTGGAAAAAATAAAACGAACAAAAATTCACTATGCGTTCATCGTGGATGAATATGGAAGCCTGCTTGGAATGATAACCGTTAAAGATATTTTAAACGCGATCGTAGGTGAAATGCCCGAAGAGGAAGATGACGAATATGAGATAATAGAAAGAAATGATGGCACCTTTTTGATAGACGGCCAGATCCAGTTTTATGATTTCCTCACCAGGTTCAATAAAACGGTTTGGATCAACGAAGGTGAAAATGAATTCGACACGCTGGCGGGTTTTATTTTGCACGAATTGAAAAGAATACCTTTAACGGGCGATCATTTCGAGTGGCGCGGATTTAATTTTGAAATTATAGATATGGACGGCCACCGTATAGACAAGGTGCTGGTAAAAATATCTGATGAAATAAAAGAAGAAATGGAGGAGTAATTTGCTGTTATACTGAACTTGCCGAAGCATGTCGAACGCCTCAAAGTAAACAAACAAATAAGAAGAATTTCTCTTTACATCACTTGCAAAATCAAAAGTACTATTAGAACTAAAATCTCTAAAATATATTTATCAAAAATATTTATGAAAAGAAAATCACTTTCCGCTGCTATTATCATCATCATTTTCTTTTGCGGCTTTTCGTGTAGCCCAAAGTACGCGCCGATAGACAACATGGGCGCTGCAGCCACTTCTTTCGCGCCACCTGCCTGGAGTGAACAAAGTAATATTTATGAAGTGAATGTAAGGCAATATTCGCCCGAGGGAACTTTTAAAGCCTTTGAAAAAAGTCTTCCGAGATTGCAAAAAATGGGCGTACAAATTCTTTGGTTTATGCCTATCAACCCAATTGGTATTGAAGGACGGAAAATGATTTCGTCGGACCTGGGAAGCTACTATGCAGTGATGAATTATAAAGAAGTAAATCCCGAATTCGGCACTATGGCCGACTGGAAAGAACTTGTAGAACACGCACATAACATGGGTTTTAAAGTAATTATTGATTGGGTACCCAATCATACTTCGCCCGATAATCCATGGATGAAATCGCACCCTGATTTTTATAAACATGATGCCAACGGAAATACGGTTTATGATGCCGACTATACCGATACTCGCAACCTGGATTATTCAAACGGAGAATTGCGCGACAGTATGATAAATGTAATGAAGTATTGGATAACTGATACGGGAATAGACGGGTTCCGCTGCGATCATGTGGATCCTATGCCGGTAGATTTTTGGAAAGAATGTATTACGGATCTTAGAAAAATAAAAGACGTTTTTATGCTGGCCGAGAGTGAAGATCCAAAATTTCATGATGCAGGTTTTGACGCTACTTACGCCTGGAACATCATGTGGGCAACTGTTGATGTTGCACAGGGAAAGCATTCGTTGCAATATCTCGATTCGGTACTCAATCAAAATTTCACCACATTTCCTAAAAATGCCGAACGCATGTATTTTACAACCAACCATGATGAGAACAGTTGGAACGGAACCGAATTTGAAAAGTACGGAGATGCGTACAAAGCCTTTGCTGTATTCACGCAAACCATGTACGAAAGTGTGCCGCTGATCTACAGCGGACAAGAAGCACCTAATAAAAGAAGGCTGAAATTTTTTGTACGAGATCCGATCAATTGGGACAATTATGCAATGGCTCCTTTTTACGATACGCTGCTTCACCTGCGCAAAAAAGATTTGGCGCTGGCGGCCGATGCGGCTTATAAAAAAATACCCACAGCCAATGACGATGCAATTTTTGCTTACATCCGCCAAAAAGGAAAACATAAGATTTTGGTGGTGCTCAATCTTTCTCCGCAACCACAACATTTCACCATAAAGGAACAGGAAGTATATGGAGATCCGTTAAATGTTTTTGCGGGGAAAAAAGAGAAACTGTTTCAAAATTATGTTTACGAAATGCAGCCGTGGGATTATTTGGTTTATGAATATTAAGCGTTGAGGATTTTATCCTTCCAGGTTAATCTTCACTCCTTCAGTTTAAAAATACAGTAAAACAACAAATTGAACCTTTTTTATTTTGATGGAATTATAAAACACACGTGGGACGCTTACGCTGATGATTAAACTTTTACCCTTTACCTAAGAAGGGATTGAAACACTTGCCTTCTTTTCATACCAGTGATGTTATGCTCTTAAATCACAACCCAAAAATTAGATGTTCTAAAGCATTTATTCTATTTCTTTTGAGTCGTATCTTCCATTGGTCTTTGACCTGTGCCACCAGCCTAAGAATAGAAATAAAAAAATTAAAAATCATATTTTTTTCTTCGAGACCTTGATAGCATAGCTATTGCTTCCTGATCATTATTCTTGAAAGTCTCATTTACCGGGTCCCAATAAATTTTTCTTTTCAACTTCATAGCAATATGATGTAATAAACATGCACTGCAAGACCGGTGGCCAATTTCAACCGGAGCTGAAGGTGCTTTTCTTGTTTTAATACAATCTAACCAATTGGCATGCTGTTCGCTACTTTCGTACAAATGGATTTCATTTTTACCAATAGCTGATTGCAGTATTTTTGGATTACTGGCGTCAATAGGCTTAACACCCGTGTTGTCTGCAACAGGATCAGAATCTGTTACTTTATAATTTCCACGTGTAGCCCAAAGCCATCCTTCTGTGCCAATAAATTTTACACCATTCGGTAATTCGTTAGAAACGATCATGTGCACACCATTAGCATAAATTGCTTCGGTTCTGAAAATTCCATGAACATCCCATAACCCTTTATAACCAGGATCATCAGTGGGGAACTTTGCATTGCCCCAAATTTCAATTGGCCCGGTAAATTCTGTATCCATTC
>JAHEZA010000430.1 GCA_023251335.1 Chitinophagaceae bacterium
ACGCAACTCTGTTATCACCTGCCGGAAATGTCCCCATTCTTCAGTAACTATCGGCGCCAGTTCATTTACCAACTCTTCTTTATCATTATATTTTGAAATAAGAGAAATGCAGCTTGTAGCAGCTTTTTGCTCGCACCAGGCATGGTCAGTCAAAATATCTGCTATCGAGATTGAGGCCAGGTCAACCCAACGCGGGTCCGTTACTAATTTTAAACCCAATATATTTTTTGTGTCTTGTGAAATGATTTCCATTGGCCAAAATTAGTTAATTAGCTGATTGGCTAATCTGCCAATACGAATATGAGTTTTCAGTGTCAAAATAGGAATCTTCTAAAATTGTTATTTTACTGTCAATAAAAAATCTTCCTTGCTTTTTCTTCGCTAATTACAACTTCAAAAATAAAAATCTTCCAAAATTGTTGCTTTACTATAAAAAAAAGAGCGCCCGTTTCTGAGCGCTTTTCTTTTTAATTAATACTATTTTCATTTAAAATCTGCGTCCGTTAAACCGCTGTTTATTTTTAGATCAGTAATGTTTAGAGGAATTTCCACTTGTGAAGCAATAGTTTGAGAATATGGGAATTTAATTCCGTCTTTTTCTCTGTAATCACTATATGTAGTTGATTGCGGGCCGTTATCGCTGGTAATTTCCTTTTTCAGTTTAAGTCCTGTTTGCGCATCAAAATATTCTTTAGTAGGAATCCCGGCACCGGTTGACACTTCTACCACATAGGCGTCTTTGTCATTCACTTTTGCCATCATTGGCGCTAAGGATAATTTCACTCCCGAATTCGCAGCGGAATATTGAATTTCCGGAAAAGGCATTGCTGCTGCTTTCGCTCTTTCCTTTGTAGCTTCATCTAATGGCTGCTCGCTTCCCATTGCCTCCAGGCGTATACTATCACCATTGACCGTTTCCTTTTGTATGACCATATTATTAGCAGTTAAAGTAATCATAAGCAACATGTGATCCGGCGCTTTGAATTTGTTTACCATTTCAATCCCCTGTCCCTGTATTTCCCCTTTTGCTGTGAAAGCAAAGTCTTTTATATTTTTAATTTTGTCTTCTCCCCCAACAGCTTTCAAATATTTATTGATCACATCGGACGCGGTAATGCCCGCGGGCACAGCCTTAGGAGGGTTTCCACTATACGTATTGTTCGATGGGTTTATATCCGGATAATCATGATTAGGATCAATAGTAATATTCTTAATTATCGAAGTGGATGGATATTTAAATGTCCATTCGCCACCTTGATGCCATATTTCCGCGGGAAGCGTAAGTGAATCTACTTTTCCATTTTGCTCTTCTATTTTCATTGGTACCGGCAAAACCATTTGCTCGTTATTTACAATGGTGATCAGCGCACCTTTTGACGGATCGTTATCTATATATTTTACATCTTTCACTCCCTGGTCGAGTTTGTCATTGGTAAAGAACCATCCTCTCCAGAAATAAGAAAGATCTTCGCCGCCCACATTTTCCATTGTCCTGAAAAAGTCCCATGGTGTTGGATGTTTAAATGCCCAGCGATCAATATAGATTCTGAAAGCAGAATCAAAACGCTCTTTGCCCAAAATATAATTGCGCAGAATATCCAATCCATCACTAGGCTTTTGATACGCTGCTATTCCCAAAAAGGCAGGTTGGGTAACATCCGGAACGGTCATAATGGGGTCTGCATCCTTCTTAAACGTGTAAGGCGCAGTTTTTTGAACGTCGGCTTTTCCAAAAAATTCCCCGTTGTTGAATACTTTGGTATCTACACCATTTATAAAAGTATTAAAGCCTTCATCCATCCAGGGATATTTACGCTCGTTTGATCCAACGATCATCGGGAACCAGTTGTGGCCAAACTCATGGTTGGTTACGCCCCATAAGCCTCCCCCACTGCTTCTATACGAACAAAAAACGATGCCCGGATACTCCATTCCTGCAACAATACCTGCCACATTGGTAGCAGATGGATAAGTAAACCCGTACCATTCTTTCGAATACAATTCAATAGCGCCCTTTACAAATTCTGTTGATCTTTTCCAACCGTTATCAGTCGCACTTTCAACAGGATAAACTGATTGGGCCAATGCTTTTTTACCACCTGGCAAATTGATGCGGGCGGCATCCCAGATAAATGCTTTTGAAGCAGCCCAGGCCACATCGCGCGTGTTATTACATACAAAATGCCAGGTGAGTGAGGCTTTTTTAGGGTGATAAGAATCTCCGTTTAACTCGTCGGCGCTGATGATGGCAACCGTTTTATCACTGGCCTTAGCCTGCTTCAGCCTGTTCTGAACTGTGGTGGTCAAACATTCTGAGGGATTTTTTAATTCGCCCGAACCAACTACAATGAGGTCTGATGGCGCTGTGATAGCATAATCTATGTTTCCGTATTCAAGATAAAACTCGCCCTGGCCAAGATAAGGAAGTGTGTTCCATCCTTCAATATCATCATACACACACATCCGGGGAAACCATTGTGCTATTTCATATATCCAGCCGTTTTTTGTATTCAGCCTTCCCATTCGATCCGTTCCATATTGTGGCACCGAAAAAGCATAACTGATCTTTATTTCCACTTTGCCGGTTTTAGCAGCCAATGGCTTCGGAAGCCATATCTGCATCCTGGTATCAGAAACGATGTATTTAACTTTTGAAGTTTTACCATCTATTACTACTTCTACAGAACTTAATTCATCGCCCTGTGTAAAAGATTTGTTTGCCCATCTTCCGCCCGAAGTGGTAGTGATGGCCTGCCCGCGGCTATCCTCCCGATAAATGTTTTGGTCTAATTGTAGCCATAAAAATTTTAAAGCATCGGGACTATTATTTTTATAAGAAATAACCACCGATCCTTTCACTTCCTTTTTCGTGGTATCCAGCGAAATGGCAATTTTATAATCTGCCCGGTTTTGCCAATAATTGGGCCCAGGTTTTCCGCTGGCGCTCCTGTATTCATTGCCATGTGATGGATAGAAGAAAGGAGCAAATGCTTTGTGCTGGTCGTAATGAGAGTTACTGCCAGACTGGGAAAAAGCAATACCGCCACTCATTATCACCATGAATGTAACGACTAAGATTCTTTTCATATTCTATTTTTTTAAAGTAGTGAAAGTAATAAAGTTTACTTACCAATGGTAAAAATCTCCTTAACCGGTAAAAATTCTCGTTGACCGGATTTTATAACGCGTCAAGAATTCTATTGGAAAAGAAGTTAGATCCGGATAGCAACCACGATTATTGATTCACTATAGAAGATTATTTTCCGTACAACATTACAAATTACCTGATGAAAAAAACCGGAAGCCCCGGGGCACGAATTCTTCCTGGTTTAGAGAGATAATTTGCAATCTGTCTCTACTTCAACACATCCAGGACCGGTGTTTTAATTCCGTAAATTTCCTTTTGTTCT
>JAHEZA010000431.1 GCA_023251335.1 Chitinophagaceae bacterium
GTGCTCCTCTTTTGTTGCCATTGGGGTATTGCTCAAACTAATCATGATAAGCCTTATGATAAGTTTGCCATAGAGGCTGGTGCTAATTATTCGAACATGAATTTCAACGAGGGATATCCGGCGCCAACAACGCCAATTGAAAATTCATGGAAGCCCGGATTTTCGGCAGGAATATTTTTTAAGATTCCGCTAAGCCAAAATCTGTTTCTACAACCTGGTTATTTTTATCTTCACAGGAATGGAGCCGACAAAGGCGTTGACACCGATTATTCATTGGATTATTTTGCATTTCCATTATTGTTAAAGTATAAAATATCCCGGTTAATTGATATCGTTGCCGGTCCACAGGCGGAATTATTAATCCATGCCAATTCTATTAATAACGACATCAAAACGGATATCACACATGATACAGAAGAACGAAGTGTGGCTGTTACGGCAGGTTTCAACATTCACTTTTTGCAATCCTTTTATATTTCTGCGCGCTACCTTCAAGGCTTGAATCATATCGGCCTTGGCCAGCGTTCAGACGTTAAGGAATTTAGATACCAGGAAGCAAGCCTTTTGATAGGCTTTGATTTCTAGCGACTTTTTTCAAGAGTTTTGGGCGATAAAAGCCATTTTTTTAATTTTGAAAAGAGCGCTTTTTCTTTTAAAAATCAATAGCTTCGTTTCAATATATCAATAAAAAAAATTAGCCATGAATTCACGTCGCGACTTTTTACAAAAAATTACAGCAGCTACGATTGCATTTCCATTTTTAAAAATGGCTGCTCATGCAAATAATTCGCTGAACCAAAAACCTTATGAAGGCCCTGTTCTAAGAGTGGCGATCATGGGACTGGGCAGCTATGGAACCCGCGTAGCAGAAGCGATGCAGGATTGCACGAAAGCAAAACTGGTAGGCGTTATCAGCGGCACGCCATCCAAAATACAAACGTGGCAAAGCAAATATGGCATCCCCGAAAAAAATTGCTACAACTATGAAAATTTTGACAATATAAAAAGCAACCCCGACATAGATGCTGTGTACGTGATTACACCTAATGCGCTGCATCATGACGAGGTAATTCGTGTGGCGAAGGCAGGTAAGCATGTGATCTGTGAAAAGCCAATGTCCATCAACGCCTCGCAGGGACAGGAGATGATAGATGCGTGCAAAAAAGCAAATGTAAAATTATTGGTTGGTTACAGGATGCATTTTGAACCGCATACGTTGGAAATTATTCGCATGAGGAATGAAGGGGATTTTGGAAAAATATTGTTTTTCCAGGGACTAAGCGGCTTTACTATTGGCGACCCCAATCAATGGCGGCTGAACAAAAAACTTTCCGGCGGCGGCGCCATGATGGACATAGGAATTTATTCGGTTAATGGTTCCCGTTATATGATTGGTGAAGACCCGATATGGGTCACAGCGGAGGAAACAAAGAATGATCCGGTGAAATTTAAAGAAGGTGTAGACGAGACGATACAATTTCAATTGGGCTTTCCTGGCGGAGCCGTTGCATCGTGTCTTTCTACCTATAGCATGAATAACCTGGATCGTTTTTTTCTTAACGGCGGGGGTGGTTTTGCCGAATTAAATCCTGCAACCGGTTACGGCCCAATCAGAGGGCGTACCAACAAAGGGGAACTGGTAGCACCCATCGTAACACATCAGACTGTACAAATGGATGAAATGGCAGATATCATTTTGAGTGGCAAAAAGCCAATCGTTCCCGTTGATGGCGAAGAGGCATTAAAAGATCTCAAAATTATTGATGCCATTTATAAAGCGGTAAAAACACCGGGAAAAATAAAGTTAGATTTGTGATTGCATTAAAACCAAAACAGAAAATCATTAATAAAGTTTGTTTACTGTAATCATCTTTTATTCCCGCTTAGCTACAATCATCCTAAATAAAATTTCAAACAATGAAAACCTTTACACTGCTTTCTTCTATTTGTCTTTTTTGCATTTTCACCACAGGCCTGTTAGCCCAGCCCATCACGTCTCCTCAAATAGATGCTTTAGTAGAAAGAACGTTGAAAACATTTGATGTACCCGGAATCGCAGTAGCAGTTGTAAAAGACGGAAAAATAATTCATGAAAAAGGTTATGGTGTAAGTTCTTTAAATACCATGGAAAAGATGAACGAACATACCAGGTTCGGCATCGCATCCAACAGCAAAGCCTTTACTGTGGCTGCTCTTGGAATATTAGTTGATGAAGGAAAATTAAAATGGGATGATAAGGTAACTGATTATATTCCCGAATTTAAATTGTATGCGCCTTACGTAACGGAAAATTTTATGATCCGTGATTTGCTGACTCACAGAAGCGGACTTGGCCTCGGCGCAGGCGACCTGATGATATGGCCCGACAGCAGCAATTTTACTTTAAATGATATAATTCATAATTTAAGATTCCTGAAACAAGTTTCGGGGTTCAGGACAAAATATGATTATGACAACCTGATGTACATCGTGGCGGGTGAAGTGGTAGCAAGGGTTTCAGGCATGAAGGGGGAGGACTTTATTCAAACTAAAATAATAGATCCTTTGCAAATGACGGAGAGCGCACCTAATTATGATCTCTTAAAAAACAAAGAGAATGTGATAGATCCGCACGCCCCCGTGAATGGAAAGGTGCAGGTAATTCACCGCGACTGGAAATATGTAGCAGATGCGGCTGGCGGTATTTACAGTAGCGTACATGACATGACTAAATGGATCATCATGCAAATGAATGATGGAACGTATGGCGCGGGAATGAAAGACACGCTTCTGAAAGCAAGAACCCATGAAGAAATGTGGACTCCTCAAACCATTATTCCTGTACACGGAGAAACCACTTACAATACGCATTTTGCTTCGTATGGTCTCGGTTGGTTTTTGAGCGATGAAAACGGATATAAAGTACCGACACATACGGGTGGACTGGCGGGCATCGTAACGCAGGTAACCTTAATTCCTGAACTGAAACTGGGAATAATAGTTTTCACCAATCAGCAGTCCGGCGCAGCTTTCACTGCTATCACCAATACCATTAAAGACAGTTATTATGGGATAAAAGGAAAAGACAGGGTGAAGCAATATCACGACAGAGTGCTACAACGCGAAGCGGAGGCTAAAAAAATAACGGATAAAATCTGGGCCGATATCAGTGCAGAACAGCAGAAAAATAAATCAACAACAGATTTTACTTTGTATGAAGGAACCTATACAGATCCGTGGTTTGGTGACGTTGTGATTTCTACAAAAAACGGAAAGCCCTGGTTCGATTCAAAAAATTCTCCTCGTCTTACGGGCGAAATGTTTCCATACAAAGGCAATACGTTTATCGTGAAATGGAACGACAGAAGTATGGATGCAGATGCTTATGTTATGTTTGATTTGGATTATAATGGAAAGCCAAACGCGATA
>JAHEZA010000432.1 GCA_023251335.1 Chitinophagaceae bacterium
TTTCACCTTAATAGCGCTGGCAATTACGCCTTTTCTACTCTTTTTTGTTTTTCATTTTAAAAAAGGAATGAAGAAAGCAACGAGAGAAGTAAGAAAAGACGAAGGCAATATGTTAGTAGTGTTGCAAAAAGGGTTGCAATCAATGCGGGCTGTGAACGCTTTTGGGCGGCAGGATTTTGAAGAAGATAAATTAAAAATAGTGAGCCAGGAAACAGTAGACGCAGCGATGAAGGCGCGCCGGATCAAAGCAGCCTTATCGCCGGTGGTGGCTATTATTGTTTCTACCTGCACCGCCATTGTGCTTTGGCGCGGAGCCTATCTCGTAAACCATAGCGTGATGACAGTGGGAGCACTTACAGTTTTCATTTCATATATGGCTAAATTTTTCAGCCCGGTAAAAGACCTTGCAAAAATGACCAGTTCCATTGCGCAGGTAACTGTTGCGTTGGAACGCATCCAGGCTATTTTACAAGATCATACTTCCGTATCTGAGAAACCGGGTGCTATTGAACCGGAAAAACTCCAGGGAAATATTACATTCGAAAATATTTCGTTTTCATATAATCCGGAAGCGCCATTAATAAAAGATTTTAACCTGGATATTCGTTGCGGTCAACGAATTGGAATTTGCGGGCACACGGGATGTGGAAAGTCAACTATTGTAAGTCTCCTCGCGCGTTTTTACGATCCCGATGCGGGGCGCATACTGATTGATGGAAAAGATATCTCAGAATTTACTCTTGATGGACTAAGGAAACAATTCGGATTTGTGATGCAGGAAACGATGCTATTCTATGGCTCTGTTCGGGAGAACATCGCCTACGGAAGGCCTGATGCAACGGAGGAAGAAATCGTAGAAGCAGCAAGGCTGGCTAACGCGCTGGAATTTATAGAAAAGATGCCACATGGATTTGACACATTTGTTGGAGAAAGAGGCGCTACACTTTCAGGAGGCCAGTTACAAAGAATAGGGATAGCAAGGGCTGTGGTGCGTAACTCGCCAATTCTTATCCTGGACGAGCCAACCTCTTCACTTGATTCGGAAGCAGAAAAAGTTGTAATGGCCGCACTGGAAAACCTGATGGAAGGAAGAACGATAATCACCATTGCCCACCGCCTGAATACGATCCGTAATGTAGATAAGATCATTGTGTTGTCTGATGGCAGAATCGCCGAGGAAGGATCTCATGAAGAATTAATAAAGAAAGGTGGAATTTACTCTGACCTTTACAAGGCACAGCAATGGATAGAAGCTTCATCATAGCTCCGGAAAACCAAAGCGTCGCTAAAACCGATGAATCAAAATAATAATTAATTCATTACATTTAATGGAAAAAAATATCAATCAATGTCTCACCGAACCCTAATTGTTTTACCAGATGATACGGCCAAAGAAATCATAGAAGCGATTGATAACGCGCGGCAGGAGATACTTATAAAAATGTTTTTGTTTTCGGATGAAGCATTGATTAATGCAGTTATCAGGGCACAAAAAAGAGGTGTTAGTATTCGGGTAATGCTAAATCCAAATCGTCAAAACGGTCAATCTGAAAATGAAAATACACGAAGAATTCTTGAAGAAGCCGGTATAGCCGTGAAAGATACCAATCCTGACTTTAGTATCACGCATGAAAAGTCTATGGTGATAGATGATAAGATGGCGTTTATAAAATCGTTGAACTGGGAAAGCGAAAACTTTGTTGCAACAAGAGATTACGCAATTGTCACTTATCATCCCCATGAAATACGAGAAATCATTTTATGCTTTGATGCGGATTGGGAAAGGCAACATTTTGATCCTGATGAAAAATTAAATCTTATCTGGTGCAATAATAACGGCAGGGCAAAAATTGCAAAGTTCATTGACGAAACGAAACATAAACTCTTTGTGCAAAATGAACGTTTCCAGGATGTGGTGATAATAGAACGGTTGGTACAAGCCGCAAGAAGAGGCGTAAAAGTGCACGTGATGGCCCGGCCGCCTCATACGTTGAAAGTTGAAAAATTAGTTGAAGGGGTTGGTGGGTTGCGCATTATGGATGATGTCGGAATCAAAATACATAAATTAACGTTGCTCCGGCTTCATGGAAAAATGTTACTGGCGGATGGTTGCCGCGCCATCGTAGGTTCTATCAATCTCAGCCCCGGAAGTTTCGATCATCGCCGGGAACTTGCTATTGAAGTGCATGATGATGCTGTAATAGACCGAATAAAAAAAATTGCACATCATGATTGGAAGCATTCTCATCCGCTCGACTTGTCGGACCAGGGACTGCTGGATGATATGGATAAAGTAGGAGAAGTTGGTATCGAAAAACTGGTGATCAATGAACATGAAAGCCTCCGCGCTAAGAAACATCACAAGCATAAAAAATAAACTCGCGGGAGATTATTTTGGATGCACACAACGCGAGAGGGAAACCCAAGGAAGGTTTCGTTGAGAGTTTAAAATTTATATTGAATCAGAGCAAAACCTTCTCGATTTGCCTGATGGATTTTATAAAGTGCTTTCTATACGCTCATTTATTTTATTGAAACATTTAAACTTTTAAGCAATGCGTAAATTACTCTGTTTCATTTTTATCATTATTTGTTGCTTTACTGTACACGCCCAAAATACTGCTGCCAATGCGGCAAGTAATGGTGAGTTAGCGCGCCCCAAATTAGTGGTGGGCATTGTAATAGACCAAATGCGCTGGGATTATCTTTACCGGTATTATAATCTTTATCAGCCCGATGGCGGTTTCAGGCGTTTGCTCAGCCAGGGTTTTTCGTGCGAAAACACGATGATTCCTTACATCCCTACTTTTACGGCATGTGGTCATACCAGTATTTATACCGGCTCTGTACCTGCAATAAACGGCATCACAGGAAATGATTGGTGGGATTATGACCTGTCCAAATACGTGTATTGCTCCGAAGACGATAGTGTAAAAACCGTTGGAAGCAATACCGCTGAAGGCAAAATGAGTCCACGCAATATGATCGTAACTACCATTGGTGATGAACTGCGTCTTGCTACCAATTTTCGTAGTAAGGTTATCGGCATCGCTTTAAAAGACCGTTCGGCTATATTTCCCGCAGGACATAGCGCAAACGGAGCGTATTGGTATGATGACAGCACAGGAAACTGGATCACATCTTCTTATTACATGAACGATTTACCTGCGTGGGTAAAAGACGTCAATGCAAAGAAACTGGTTGATAAATATTATGAACAAAACTGGAACACACTTTACCCGATAGAAAAATATATGCAAAGCGCTCCCGACCAGGAACCCTATGAATACAAGCCTTTTGGAGGCAAGAATGGTTTCCCTTATGATCTGAAACCCTATATTGGAAAAAACTATGGAATGATTCATGTAATCCCGTATGGCAATACATTTACTTTTG
>JAHEZA010000433.1 GCA_023251335.1 Chitinophagaceae bacterium
TTCACGTTGAAAAGAGGCGCATTGCCCATTATTAACACCAATTGCGGCGTTGCCTTGCCTATTGATTATGATGGAGATGGTAGTTTAGATTTATTTATCGGAAGCCGTAGTGTACCTCAAAATTACGGGGTAGATCCGCATAGTTATATTTTACATAACGACGGAAAAGGGAATTTCAAAAACGTAACCGAATCCATCGCGCCTGCATTATCGTCATTAGGAATGATAACTTCCGCAGCTTACGTTGATGTTACGGGCGATGGCAGGAAAGATTTAATTGTTGTGGGAGATTGGATGTATCCCCATGTATTTTCGTTTGACGGAAAACGATTCATAGAAATGAAAACCGGGCTGGAAAATTTATTTGGTTGGTGGCAAACAGTTTCGGTTTCCGATTTAAATGGTGATGGCCATCCGGACTTGATATTGGGCAATATGGGTGAGAATTTTTATTTAAAAGCGGATAGCGATCATTCCGTTAAGTTATGGATGAATGACTTTGACAACAATGGAGCAGTTGAAAAAATATTTACAAGAACTATTAATGGAAAAGATTATCCCGTGTTTGCTAAATCGGACATGGTTGCTCAGATACCATCCGTTAAAAAGCTGAATCTCCGTAATGAGGATTATGCGTCTAAAACCATACAAGAGCTATTTGGAGATGAACTGGAAAACGCATTAGTTAAAAAAGTTAATTATAGCGCTTCTTGCGTTGCTTACAATGATGGAAAAGGAAATTTTATCATAAAAAAGCTTCCAGTAGAAGCCCAACTTTCGTCTGTAAATGCGATACAGGTGAAGGACGTGAACAAAGACACTTATCCGGACATCATCGAAGCAGGCAACTGGGTTGATTTATTGCCTCAATTTTCTCGTGTGGACGCGAGCTATGGAAATGTATTGATCAATGATGGCCAAGGACATTTTAGTACGATGCCTGCGTCAAACACAGGGCTATATGTACCCGGAGAAACAAGGGATATTATTTCATTCAAATATAAAAATGAAGAGCGCTTCCTTTTTCTCGAAAATGATGATTATCCGGTAATGTATAAATTGAAATAAAAAAGAGTATTGTTGTAAAAGAACTTCAATGAAAAAAAGACTAAGTTTAAAAACAAGTTTTATAAAAATGAGAATGGAAGTGGTAAAACACATGGTGATTTATTGTTCACTGGCAATGTTTACAACAACGTTTGTATTTTCATGTACACAAAAGAAAAAGCTTGAAAATCCTTTATTTACTGCTATTGACAGCAGCGCTACCGGACTCAACTTCATAAATAAACTTACACCAACGCCCAAATTCAACCTGTTTTCATACATGTATTATTACAACGGTGCAGGAATAGGCGCTGCCGATTTTAATAATGATGGTTTGATTGATCTTTTCTTCTCGGCCAACCAGGGACAGAATAAATTATTTATAAATGCGGGAGACATGAAATTTAAAGATGTGACCTCACAGGCTGGCATACCTGAAGACGGCAGCTGGAGTACAGGGGTTTCTGTTGTGGATATTAATAATGACGGATTGACTGATATTTATATTTGCAAAGTCGGGCATTACAAATCGCTAAGCAGCAGCAAAAATGAACTTCTTGTTTGCCAGGGTATTAAAAACGGAATTCCGTATTACAAAGATGAAGCGCACGAGTATGGCCTGGACTTTTCAGGGTTTAGTACGCAGGCTGCCTTTTTTGATTATGATGGCGATGGAGACCTAGATATGTTTTTATTGAACCATTCTGTGAATCATAACGGAAATTATGCGCCAAGAAAAGACTTTTTAAATACCTATGATTCTTTGGCGGGTCAACGGCTTTACAGGAACGATACTTATACAGATAAGTCAGGCAAAACGGTATCCCATTTTACAGATGTAACGAAAGAATCCGGTATCAACGGAAGCAAAATAGGCTACGGACTGGGTGTGGTTGTTTCGGACATCAACATGGATGGATGGCCCGATCTGTATGTAGGAAATGATTTCCACGAAAATGACTATCTGTACATCAATCAACATAACGGGAAGTTTATTGAAGAAAGCAGTAAACACATTATGCACACCAGCGAATTTAGTATGGGCGTAGATGCTGCGGATATTAACAATGATGGTTACCCTGAAATTATTTCAATGGATATGCTGCCTTATGATCCATATACGCTGCGCCGATCACTTGCAGAAGATGATTATGATATTTTTACGCAAAAGATTGATTATGGGTATAACTATCAATACTCACGTAATAATTTACAGGTAAACAGGCGCAACGGTATGTTTACCGAAACAGGGCAGTATTCCGGTATTTATGCTACAGACTGGAGTTGGTCTGCCCTCTGGATGGATTTTAATAATGATGGCAACAAAGATCTTTTTATTTCCAACGGAACTCCTAAAAGAATGAATGATGTTGATTACATTAATTTTATTTCAAGCGATGTGGTTCAGCAAAAGATAATTGATAACGGGTTGGGTGAAAAAGATATGGCATTACTTAATAAATTTCCTGAAATAAAATTACCAAACCAATTTTTTTTCAATACCGGAAATTTGAATTTTAAAAATGTATCGGATAGTGTGGCTGGTAACATTAACTCTTTTTCCAATGGTGCGATATATGCAGATCTTGATAACGATGGTGATTTGGATATAGTAGTAAATAACATGAACGATCCCGTATTGGTTTATGAAAATAATGCCAATAAGAATAAAGCCAATTCTTTTGCAACCGTAAAATTAAAAGGCCCTGAAAGGAATATTAATGCTATAGGCGCAAAAATAATTTTGTATGTAAGTAAACAAATAAGGACTTATGAAAATAATCCTGTGCATGGTTTTCAATCGAGTATGTTGGAACCAATTCTTATTGGCTTAGACAATACTAAAATTGACTCTGCTTTCTTAATATGGCCTGACAATACGTTTCAACGAATTGAAATAACTTCGAATAAGCGTCTGTCATTTGCTTACAAAGAAGGCTTGCCTAAATTTAATTATTCAGAATTGGCCTCTTTCTATAAAAGTGATGTAACGCCCATGGAGAATATCACCAATTCTACGGGTTTGGAATATCTGCACAAAGAAAATCCTTTCAATGAATTTGCAAGAGAACCACTGATGCCCCACAAAGTATCTACGGAAGGGCCTGCCCTGGCCGTTGCGGATATTAATCATGACGGGCTTGAAGATGTTTTTATCGGAGCGTCCAAAACATTTCACAATGCTGTTTTTCTGCAAACCAGGGATGGTAAATTTATTAGGAAAGACGAACCTTCGATGATGCTGGACAGCATGTGGGAGAATGTGGATGCAACATGGGTAGATGTAAATAATGATGGTAATCCTGACCTGGTAATAGCTACGGGAGGCAATGAATTTTATGGA
>JAHEZA010000045.1 GCA_023251335.1 Chitinophagaceae bacterium
GATTTTAAACAATAGGTTTTTTAATAAACATACTGCTGTAATAACGTCGGTAAGCATATCCTAAAAACAGGTTGGGCACTAAAAGAAAAACGCCCATCAACCATCCGGACGGAACTAAAATGGTATGAAAAAGAAAAACGTTCAGGCTAATGGGAAATAGCACCACAGCCGAAAAAGGCGCGTAACGATTGAATAAGAGAGACAAACCTCCCAATACCTGAATCACTTTTTGCATCGGATAGAAGTAGCCGGCAGCTTTCAGTCCGGCTTTAAACAACGCAGCATTGCCGGTATGATGCGGCTGATATGGAATAAAATTAAGGAAATAATCCAGCCCAAACACGAGATAAAGAAATCCCAGGAGGATGCGAAAAATAGTTGTTGCATTTTTCATAGCAGCGTAATTATTGTATCAGCAGAAAGAAAAATTTATTGCAAGGTAAACAGTGAACAAACAAATTTTAGGAATTTTTATTCTGATAAAAATATTCTCATGCCGGTATGCATCAGATGTGCCAAGATTGTTGTGAGAACGCGAGCGTCTATATAATGATAATCACTTTATTTTTCATATTGTGTTGACGTTAGTTTAATAACCCTGGATCTGCTCACGAAACGGGGTAAAAAAGTTACTAAAAATTTCTGTTGCCCGGAAATCACCGTGCTTTTCCCTTTTAAAAAAGCCTTTATGCCAATCTTTGCTGAGTTCTCGGGAGTATCATAAGGCCTGGATTCATAATTTTCAAACGGACTGTTAGCGCTCTTTGCAAAATTAGTTTTTGTTCTGCTGGGGCAAAGGCAGGTAACTGTTACATCAGTGCCGAACAGTTCGCCAAACAATGATTCTGAGAAACTGAGCACATAGCTTTTGGAAGCCGCACTGCGTTATTTTCTACGCCGCTACAAAATGAATCAACGGACACCTTAAGCTTCCATATAACTCTCCACCGGCTCGCAAGTACAAACCAAATTTCTATCACCATAAGTATTATTAACCCTGCTCGCTGTTGGCCAGAATTTATTTTCTTTTAAATAACCCAACGGGAACGAGGCTTTGCGGCGAGAATGAGCGTGGGTTCTCCAATAAATTAACATGTAAGCATCAGGCAATCACAGGATCATGTTTCAAAAGCAAAAGTTTTTCTGCTGACAATGTGAGTAACGCATAAGCCTGGCCATTTAGATCAGCGAATTCGATCTCGTAAAAATTATTTTCATAAACATGTACAATTGTACCGATGGTGCCCTTGCTTAAATGTTTACCTGGAAGATCCTCAAGCAGAGCCACAATGTCCAGTTCTTTTATTATTTCTTTTTTATCCATAATTTATAATAATATAAAGCATGTTATCAATCGTGGAATATTATTACCCTTCTCAATAAGCCAACCTGTTCTTACTCTGGCTATCTTTTTTTTAAATATTAAATCAAACTCAACTGAATATTTTATTCCAAATGCTGATTCGGATTGTTTTACAGCATCATTAATTAATATTGCAGTTCTTATAGCATTTATCAAATAATCTGCATTCTCTTTTTTTAGCCCAAGAACTGATGAAAATACTCTTGCTTTGTTCTTGCCTTCAAAGTGATCAAAATTTAATACATACTCTGTTATCTTTTCTTCCTTAATTATCGCTTTGTTGGCATTTGGCAAAAGCATTATTCAAAGATAAAATTTTATGATCACCTTTTAATTTAAAATTTATTAAGTTTTTTCCACCTCCATATAACTCTCCACCGGCTCACAAGTACAAACCAAATTCCTGTCTCCATAGGTATTATTCACGCGGCTTACTGCAGGCCAGAATTTATTTTCTTTCAAATAAGGCAGCGGGAATGCAGCTTTGCTGCGGGGATAAGAATGATTCCACTCATCGGATGTAATCACAGAAAGTGTATGCGGCGAATTTTTTAGTACATTATCTTTTTTGTCGGCTTCTCCGTTTTCAATGCTTTTTATTTCTTCGTAAATAGAATTAAGCGCATCGCAAAATTTATCCAACTCTTCTTTGTTTTCACTTTCTGTTGGCTCAATCATTATTGTTCCGGCAACAGGAAAACTTAATGTAGGTGCATGAAAATTATAATCCATTAATCTTTTCGCCACATCTTCCGCTTCAATGCCGGCGCTGGTTTTAAATGGTCGCAGGTCCACAATAAATTCATGAGCACAAGTGCCGCCTTTCCCGGTAAACAATATTTTAAAATTATTTTTCAAACGGGCCTTCATATAATTTGCATTCAGAATAGCGTATTCCGTTGCTTTTTTCAATCCACTTTCTCCCAGCATTTTTATATAGGCATAGCTGATTAATAAAATGCTTGCAGAACCAAATTTCGCCGCACTCACACTTCCTTCATTATTTTTCCCGGGTAAGAATGGCGCCAACTTCTCGTTCACACAAATAGGACCCATGCCCGGCCCGCCACCACCATGGGGAATTGCGAATGTTTTATGCAAATTCAAATGACAAACATCGGCGCCAATAAATCCAGGCGATGTTAATCCGACTTGTGCATTCATATTGGCGCCATCCATATAAACGAGGCCGCCATTATCATGAATGAGGTTGCAAATTTCTTTAATACCTTCTTCAAAAACGCCATGCGTAGAAGGGTAGGTAGCCATTAGTCCTGCAAGGGAATCTTTATATTTTTCTGCTTGCGTTTTTAAATCTTCAAAATCAATATTTCCATTATCATCACATTTTGTTACCACTACTTTGCATCCCGCCATTACTGCTGAAGCAGGGTTGGTGCCATGTGCAGAAACCGGAATCAATATTACATTGCGATGAAATTCATTTTTGCTTTCATGGTATCTCTTTATCGCAAGCAACCCTGCAAACTCCCCCTGGGCACCACTATTAGGCTGCAGGCTACACGCATAAAACCCGGTAATGATGCATAATAATCTTTCAAGGTCTTTGATAATATAATTATAACCTTCCGTTTGTGTGGAAGGAGCAAATGGATGAATCTTACTGAAATGCGCCCAACTCACAGGAATTAATTCGGTGGCTGCATTTAATTTCATCGTGCATGAGCCCAACGCAATCATAGAATGAACAAGCGACAAATCTTTATTCTCCAACATCTTCAAATACCGCATCATCTCGGTTTCACTATGGTATTTATTAAAGGTAGGGTGTAATAGAAATGAAGAAATCCTTTGTAAAGAATCAGGAATACTTCTTACATCCATTTCATCATCAAAAGTGATGGTGGATGTATCCACCCCCCTTGCAGCATTGAACACACTTAAAATATCCAGCACATCATTTTTAGTGGTGGCTTCATCCAGGGAAATTGTAACCAATTTTTCCGACGGTAAATAAAAATTTATTTCATTTTTTTCAGAAATCTCTTTTAGCTTTCCCGCATTAGTTATTCTAAGCGTGATGGTATCAAAATAATTTTTGTTTACCAATTCATATCCATTTTCTTCGAGATTTTCTGCCAGCGTTTGGGTAAGAAAAGAAATTCTTTTTGCAATATCTTTTAAACCTTCCGGGCCGTGATATACGGCATACATCGCCGCCATGTTGGCCAGCAAAGCCTGGGCTGTACAGATATTGGAAGTAGCTTTTTCACGACGGATGTGTTGCTCTCGTGTTTGCAAAGCCATACGAAGCGCACGGTTATTTTGCGCATCCACACTCACACCAATAATACGTCCGGGAATATTTCTTTTGAATTCATCTTTCGTGGAAAAGAATGCAGCGTGTGGTCCGCCAAAACCCATTGGCACACCAAAGCGTTGAGAAGAACCTATAGCTACATCAGCACCCAATTCGCCGGGAGGCGTTAATAAAGTTAGCGCCAATAAATCGGTAGCCATAATCACCTGTGCATGTACGTTATGTGCCCTTTCAATAAAACTTCTGTGGTCTTCGATACTTCCCTGGCTATCCGGATATTGAACGATGGCGCCAAAATAAGTTTCATCTAATTCTGCGGCTTTAAAATCTCCAAAAACCGGCTCAATTCCGACAGGTATTGCCCTTGTAATTAAGACATCTTTTGTCTGTGGAAATATTTTTTCATCTATAAAAAATTTGCCCGCTGTGATATGGTCGTGGTCTTTATTTTTATGATTGAAAAGCATGGCCATCGCTTCAGCAGCAGCAGTTCCTTCATCAAGCAAGCTTGCGTTGGCAATCGGCAAAGCAGTTAAGTCGCTTACCATCGTTTGAAAATTCAGCAGGCTTTCCAAACGACCCTGTGCGATCTCTGCCTGGTAGGGCGTGTATTGCGTGTACCATCCCGGATTTTCAAAAAGATTTCTTAAAATAACAGAAGGAACGATGGTGTCATAATATCCCTGGCCGATGTAGGATTTAAAAACTTTATTTTTATTGGCAATCACTTTCAGGTCAGCTAAATATTCTGCTTCACTCATAGGTGCCGGAATATTTAATTTTTCATGTAGCCTTATCCCTGCGGGAACTGTCTTATCAATTAGCTCATCTAGACTTCCCAGGCCAATAGTGGCAAGCATTTCCTTAGTTTCAATTTCATCTGGCCCTATGTGCCTGGAAGCAAATTCAGCGGCTTGTTCGTCAAAAAGATTCATAAATAAATTTTACGTTTTATTTCTACAGTAAACCAACTTTTTTCGTCAATTTCTATTTAACATTGAAGAATGGAGGCGCAAAGTTACGATGCAAAATGGTAGGAAAATATCGCGGAAATTAACAAGTTTCGCCCAAAATGTATCTTTACCAAATGAAGCAGGACATTTTGATTAATTGGGAGAAAAAATCGGAAGAAAATCAGAAAAAATATAAAAATTTTTTAAAACGTGCCGATAAAAATAAAGTATTGAAGCGGTTGCCTGATTTGCATGAAGAAGCATTTGAAAAAATCGATTGCCTGAAATGCGCAAACTGCTGCCGGAATTTTTCTCCACGGTTCAAAACCCCCGACATTAAAAGGATTGCAAAGAATTTAAAAATGAAAGAAGGCGTTTTTATTGAAACCTATTTGCGTCTGGATGAAGATGGGGATTATGTTACTAAAAGTTCTCCTTGTCCGTTCCTGGGAGAAGATAATTATTGTAATATTTATGAAAACCGTCCTTCGGATTGTCATCGCTTCCCTTATACCGATGAAGACGTTTTATTAAAGAGGCCGGCAATTACGCTAAAGAATTCCACCTTCTGCCCGATTGTTTACTATGTGCTGGAGAAGTTAAATAGCTAATGAGGTCATTAGTTATTTCGTTAAGGAAAAGCGTGGCTTCGCTGAATACTTCGGAATAAACAAAAATTAAAATCACCAATATTTGTCCTTCTACTGTCAGAGCCTATGAGCTAATTTTCATACTTTCACATTTTCAAATTTCCTCCATGCCAGTAGAAATCAATAAAAATTCCATCGCTTCACGTTTCATGCGCTACGTGCAGATAGATACGCAAAGTGATCCTAAAAGCGGTCAACATCCATCGACAGAAAAACAAAAAGATTTAAGTAAAATTCTTGTGGAAGAATTAAAAAACAAAGGAATTGAGAATGCTGAAATGGATGCTTACGGTTATGTATACGCGACAATTCCATCTAACTCGAATAAACAGAATATTCCGGTGATTTGCTTTTGCAGCCATGTAGACACTGCGCCTGATTGCAGCGGCACCAATGTGAAACCGATTCTCCATAAAAATTATAATGGTGAAGACATTATTTTACCAGATGATAAAACACAAGTGCTTTCAACCGTCACCCACCCTTATTTGAAAGAGCATATCGGAAGCGATGTGATTACGGCCAGCGGAAAAACATTGCTGGGCGCAGATGATAAAGCGGGTGTAGCCGCTATCATGCAGACTGCTTAATATTTAATGGATCATCCTGAAATAAAACACGGAGACATAAAAATTCTTTTTACGCCTGACGAAGAAATCGGAGAAGGGACGGCGAAGTTGGACATGAAAAAACTGGACGCTCAGTTTGGATATACGTTGGACGGCGGGCCCGCGGGTAGTCTCGAAGATGAGACCTTTAGTGCCGATGGCGCAAAGATTGTAATCAATGGCGTGATTGCCCATCCAGGCTACGCAAAAAATAAATTAGTAAATGCGCTGAAAGTAGGCGCTGAAATTTTACACGCGCTACCTACCGACGAATGGGCGCCTGAGGCCACCGAAAAGAAAGAAGGATTTGTTCACCCGGTTCGTTTTGAAGGAATTGCTGAAAGAGCAGTGATTGAATTTATCATCAGGGATTTTGATGATGAAAATCTAAAAGCCCATGGAGAAAGACTAAAGCAAATAGCCGAAAATGTAGTAAACCACTATTTGGATGCATCAATAGAATTTACCGTGTTTGAGCAATACCGTAATATGAAAAAGATACTTGATCAATATCCGCAGGTAGCTGAATATGCCGCAGAAGCAATCCGCAGATCGGGCCTTAAAGTAACGACAGAAAGTATTCGAGGCGGCACGGATGGAAGTCGTCTCAGCTATATGGGATTGCCATGCCCAAATCTTTTTACCGGCATGCAAGGTATTCATTCTAAACAGGAATGGGTAGGAGTAAACGACATAGCAAAGGCTGCAGAAACAATTGTGCATTTGAGTATGATCTGGGAAGAGCAGCAATAACAAATAAGAAATAAAAAAAGTACACCGGGAAGATTGGCGTTAACATTTCCGTTAAAGTTTCTATTTATATTTCATTCATCTTACATTTTTGAAATTACTTTTTACATTTGTTCCCAAACCAAATTAAATGGATTTATTTTTTCTGCAGATTGACTCAAGCGCTATCACACATGCGGCACCAAAAACCCAAAGCTTGTGGGATACGCTTGTAAGCGGCGGTGTTATTATGGTTCCTTTGGGAATCCTTTTTGTAGCCGCACTCTATTTTTTCATTGAAAGATTAATTGCTATCAAAAAAGCGGCTAAGATTGATGATAACTTTATGCGTATTATCCGCGATCATATCGTAAACGGAAATGTAACTGCGGCAAGGAGTTTTTCTAAAAATAATGAGAACCCCGTTGCAAGGATGATTGACAAAGGAATACAGCGGGTAGGGAAACCTATAGACGCGATAGAAAAGAGTATGGATAACGTAGGTGCTTTGGAATTATATAAATTAGAAAAAAACCTTTCGATCATTTCTATTGTAGCTCGTATTGCTCCTTTGTTTGGCTTTCTTGGAACTATTATCGGTATGCTGGCGTTGTTCAAAGGAATAGCTGCCAGCACTGAATATACTCCCAACACCATTGCCGATGGCATCTACATAAAAATGATCACTTCGGCCACAGGGTTAATCATTGGGATATTAGCGTATATTGGTCATAGTTATCTTGCTGCACAAATAAACAGGATAGAAAATAAAATGGAAATTGCCAGCGCTGAATTTGTGGACATTTTGCAGGAACCGACAAGGTAGAAGTAAGAAGCAGGAAGTAGAATTAATCTGAATATTAGTGTCCGGAAAGCTTTCGGGAGTGGCTATTGAAAACAAGGAAATATGAGCATTAGAAAAAGATTTAAGAGCGATGATACCGAACTGGATACAGGGCCGTTGAACGACATCCTGTTTATATTGATGTTCTTCTTTTTGATTATTTCTACCATGGCCAATCCTAATGTAATAAAAGTGAGCAACCCCAGAGCCACCAGCGAGGCGAAAGCAAAGCAAAGTGTGATAGTAAGTATCAATAAAGAAAAGGAAGTTTACATCGGCCAGGAAAAAATTGTTTTTGATTCGCTGGAGTCTATCCTGAGAAGCCGGTTGCCAGTTGGTGATAGCCTCGTAAAGCCTGCTGTAGTCATCAACGCGGATTCCCTTGTAAGTTGGGGTGATATTGTAAAAATTATGGAAGTGGCTAAAAAATTAGGCGCTACTACTTCTGCTTCTGTCAAGAATTAACCGGCAGATTTCACGGCTTTTATCATTCGTTCTTTTCCGTAAATATCTTTTTTTATCGTTGCGTTGAAATCTTCATTTTCGAAAACCTCTTTTATTTCTTCTGCTTTGGTTTCATTGATTTCAACGTATATTTTTCCTCCCCTTTTGAGATGCGTTTTAGAAAATCGTGCTATCTTTTTATAGAAAACAGACGAGTCATTATCTTCTACAAATAATGCTAAGTCCGGTTCAAAATCGATTACATTTCGTTTCAGACTTTCTTTTTCTTTAACAGGAATATAAGGAGGATTGCTCACAATTATGTCATATTGAGAAAGGCTGCCCCACTTAGTTTCATCTAAAAAATCAATTTTCAAAAAATCAACGGATGCCTTTAATTCCCCTGCATTTTTTTTGGCAACTTTTAGGGCTTTTTCACTAATATCTATTGCAGTAACATGGGCACCAGGTAATTCCGTTTTTAATGAAATTGAAATGCAGCCGCTACCTGAACCAATTTCCAGGATATTTATCGGTTTACTGTCGTTTGGATTTGGAAGATTAAATTCATTGATTATCCATTCCACCAATTCTTCAGTCTCAGGCCTTGGAATTAAAACATCTTCATTTACGAAAAATTTCATTTTATAAAACCAGGATTCATTCAATATATATTGTACCGGCTTGTGTTTTAATAATTCCTGTAAATATTTTTGCAACTGTTGATATTCGATGTTTTTTATTTCATTATGCTGATTGGCTCTTCTTTCCCATCTTTTCATGCCGGTCAAATTTTCGAAAACCCAATCAGAAATGGTTTCGGCTTCACGATCATCATAAATCGTTTTTAATTTTTTTATAAAATCAATATAGGCTTCGCCGGTGGTCATTAGCGCAAACTTAATTATTTTGTGAAGTATTTAATTTTAAAAACGCAACAATTTGAGCAGTGACGAACAATATATGAGCCGTTGTCTTCAATTGGCCAACATGGGTGCGGGCAACGTGGCCCCTAATCCGATGGTGGGCGCTGTGTTGGTTTATGAAGATAAGATCATTGGCGAAGGCTATCATCAAAAATATGGGGAAGCTCATGCAGAAGTAAATTGCATTGATAGTGTGTCAGAAAAAAATAGATCGTTGATTGAAAAAAGTACGATCTATGTTTCGCTGGAACCGTGTTCGCATTATGGCAAAACGCCTCCCTGTGCTGATTTAATTATTAGAAATAATATAAAAAAAGTGATCATCGGTATACAAGATATTAACAAGGAAGTGGCAGGAGCTGGAATAAAAAAATTGCAGGATGCAAGCGTAGAAGTAACTACGGGAGTTCTGGAAAACGAATGTCGTGATTTGAATAAACGTTTCTTTACTTTTCATCAAAAGCAAAGGCCTTACATAATTCTGAAGTGGGCGCAGACCGTTAATGGTAAAATCGGTTCAAAAAATAGTGAGAGAATTTTAATCAGCAACGAGTACACAAATCGGCTGGTGCACAAATGGCGAAGCGAAGAAGCATCGATTCTAATTGGAACAAGGACGGCAATACAAGACAATCCTTCGTTGACTACAAGATTATGGAAAGGAAAAAATCCGGTAAGAATTGTGATTGATACGGATCTCAAATTGCCGCCCGGGTTGAAAATATTCAGTAAACAAACAAATACAATCATTTTAAATTTTTCAAAAAATTCTATTGAAGACAACATTCAATTTATTCAACTTGAAAATAAAAACTTCCTGAAAGAAATGCTTCAGGTGCTGTATCAATTAAATATTCAGAGTGTGCTGGTAGAAGGCGGCGCTAAAACGCTGCAACCTTTTATTGATATAGGTTTGTGGGATGAAGCGAGAGTAATTATGAATGAAGAAATAATAATTGAGAATGGTATTGACGCTCCCGCATTGCGCAATTTTAAATTAAAACGCCAGGAAAAAAATTTTAATGATTCAATCAGTTATTTCATAAATCATCCTCAATAAAGGCTTTGTCGCTAAAGGGTTTACTGTGTTCTGAATACCTTTTGAAAGTCCTGGGTTATAGTAGCAGCTACAATCCCAGTGGTATCTTTATTTCCTTTGCGCATCGTTACATGAAACTGGCAAATAAAATTCTTCTCGGTTACTTCCGGATAATACATTACATCTTTTACTTCGAATGTTACATCAGGATTTAAGGTTTTCCGCAGGTAAGTTGTCATGGTTTCTTTTAGCTTGTTGTCTAATGCTTTCCCTTTCAGGACTTTGGGTTTGCATCCAGGTGCAATCGTTAGCAGGAACAGGAATGTGAACAAATATTTCATAGCATTCTTTTTGTTTGGTAAAAATTATTTCGCATAAAAGTAAGCATCTTCTTTATCAAAAACTGCAAAGAAATAAATTGGTTTGTGAAGGCCTGTTTTAAGACAGTACCCGTTTTTATAAAAATAAAAATTACAGCTAAACCTTAATTTTGAACAATTATTTTACCTTCATTAAACAAATCTGCGAAATGTACAAAATACTATTCCTCTTTCTTACCTTATTCATTTGTCAATCTTATACCGGCGCACAAAGCCCGGCAGCCACGTCTGGTATTTACAATGTAAAAATTTTTGGCGCTAAAGGTAATGGCACTGACATGGATACAAAATCGATCAATAAAGCGATTGAGACTGCGGCAAGGGCTGGCGGAGGTACGGTTTATTTTCCTGCAGGCAATTATC
>JAHEZA010000046.1 GCA_023251335.1 Chitinophagaceae bacterium
TTAGCGTGTTCCCTTGAATTTTCAATGAATAGTCTGTGTGTGTTTAATCCACCACAAACAACCCCTGCCAGGTAGATGCCTTTCACATTGGACTCATAATTTGTTTCATTATAGATTGGCCTGCATACACCATCTTCTGACAATCGAACCCCTAAGTTTTTTATGAATGCAAGATTGGGCTGATAGCCGGTCATGGCAAGAACCCAATCGTTTTCAATAGTTACGATACCATCCGGCGCGGAGATATCCACTTCCTTTTCTTTTATTTCTTTTATTTCTGAATTGAAATAAGCTTTTATCGAGCCTTCTTTGATACGGTTCTCAATATCAGGCTTTACCCAATATTTTACACGCTCGCTAATTTTATCACCACGGATCACCATCGTAACGTTAGCACCCTTGCGCCATGTTTCCAAAGCCGCGTCAATGGCGGAGTTGGCCGCGCCTACCACCAATACGTTTTGAAAAGCATAATAATGCGGGTCGTCGTAATAGTGTTTTACTTTTGGCAATTTTTCACCTTTCACATTGAGCAGATATGGTATATCATAAAACCCTGTCGCAATTACAATATTGGCTGCCCGATATGCAGATTTTGATGAAGTGATGTTGAAATAATTTTTCGATTTTTTTACTTCCTTCACTTCTTCAAATAAATGAATGTCCAGATCGAACGAAGTAACAATTCTTCTGTAATACTCAAGCGCCTCACTCCGGGTAGGCTTATTATTGTTACTTACAAAAGGAACATTTCCAATTTCAAGGCGCTCGCTTGTACTGAAGAAGGTCATGTTAACCGGATAATTATACAGGGAATTTACCAATACGCCTTTTTCAAGAATGAGGTATTTCAAACCCGCTTTTTTTGCCTGGATACCACATGCTAATCCAATAGGGCCACCACCTATAATAATGACATCAAAAATATTCGTTTTCATGGTACGCGAAGTTATTGGAATATTTTTATAGAAGATGTTGAAGTTCCACCCGCTTGTTCTCTAACAGTAAATGAACATTTATCGGGGATTCCTCTTTTATATTTTATCCGCGCACAAATCTTCCGGTTTTCGAACCTGGAAGGTTTTGATACATCTAAAACAGTAAAGCAACTTTTATCGGATGTTTCTATTTAACGCAGTTTCACAAATTATAAAGCCGCAACACAGTCGCGGCTTTATAAAATCATTGAATGAATCTCTATCGCATAAAATACATTTTGCCATAGCCTTTTGTAAAATATTGATCCGTATTATCATTTTTGTCGGTGAACTTATCCATTGATTTACCATTCAAATTGGTAAGCACTCTGTACAGGTAAACGCCATTCGCTACTTTTTGCCCATACATATCAGTGCCATCCCACTTGAATTCGGTAATATTTCTTCCAATATGCAAAGGCCCTAATTCGTTTGTCGTTATTTCTCTTATAATTTTGCCGGTGATGGTCAATATCTGTATGCGAATATTTTGCGGCACTTCCGATCCGGTAACGGTAAATACAAATGCGGTAGAAGTGGTAAACGGATTGGGATAATTTAATAAATTTGAAATCATTGGTTTGCTGATTACTCTGAAATTTACGCGGTAATCAAGGTCTCCGGCAGTATTTCCAGAAACATCTTTTCCTGAAACAATCAATTCGTATTCATCGTCATCCCCGGTAAAAACCGGTGAAAGGTCTATGGATGCTGTATTATCGCCGGAAGCCAAATCAGCCGGAGTGAATCGCATGGTATCATTGTCAAAGTGATATGTTCTCAAAGAGCCATCAGGGTATCTTATCTGCACTTTCAATAAGGAGGTGTCATTTAGTGCCCTTGATTTACTTTCATCTTTCAATTTTACTATGATGTGCGGCCTTGCCGAAACGATATCACTGTTTAATATATGAACGCCGTCAAAAGTTACATCCATCAGCGGATTGTATTTATCTGACCGCACATAGAAATTGGTGTATAAAAAATTATTAAAAAGATATTGCTCGGGTTGGTCATTATCAGGATTGAAATTTACGAAGATGGTATTTTGGCCCGGATACTGTTTGGTATCAATATCATATTTTATCGTGATGGTGTCGCCGCTTATCAAAGGCTTCTGTCGCGGAACAGAAATTACATGCGCCACATTATTGTTGTCCGTAATAATCAATTTCACTTTCATGCTGTCGAAAGCACGAATGCTTATATTTTTAAACGAAATCCCAAAATGCAATATCTCACCCAAATCCAACGAGTCTTTTGATGTAAAAAACAGGTTTGGTGAAAGCGCTCCTTCAGGCGGTGTTTCATAATTCAAACGCCAGTAGGTAAGTTGGTAGGGCGTAAGGGTAACGCTATCCACATTTCGCATCTTCAACTGGATGTAAGGATATTTGGAAGCATTCACAGAAGAAATATTCACGTCTTGCTGCGATTTATTTACATTGAAAAGTGTAGTGCTATTTCCCAACGTATCAATCCCGATGATTTGTACAGTCGGATTATCAGCCGAATTAGTTTCGAGGCTGGTTCCTCTCCAGTGCATTTCTTTCCAGGATATTGCCGGACCAAATTTTGGTGAGGTAATATAACCCAATGTATCAGCGCTTATAAAGTTTTTTCTGAGATTTACCTGATCCGTTGTTCCTGTGGTAAAATCAAAAACAGGAATGAAATCAGGATTGTTTTTTTGATAAATGAAACCAAAGGCGCGAGGGCGATAGAAAGAATCAATTAAAACAAAGCCCTGGTTTTTTAATCTATGATAAAGTGAATTGCCGTGTCCGAATGCAGTGGTGTCGGCTTCCCATTTGTCAGCATAAATATTTGTTGCACTATCGGGCCCTGTTATGTTCCTGACCATGACGATATAATTTTCCGGGATGGAATCGAGGAAACGCATAGCAGCCTGCCTGTCTTCTTTAGTAGTTGTATTGAAAGCGAAATTCGCCGCCCTGGAAGGATCGCAAGCTGGTTTCAACCCTGTGTTGTTCGTATTAATCCAGGGTTTTAAAGTAACAGGGTCCACTACATTAAAGATGATATTGTTGGAAGCGCTACAAATGCCTTTTGAGAAATCATAATTATTAATACCGACGAAGCAGTCTGAGGCTGTAGCGCCACCGGTTGGGAAAACAGTATTTCTTAATTGCAGATAGTTTAGAACGCTGGAAAACTTCCATTGTCTCGATTCACTTTCAAGTTTAATGTGTTGCGTATCCGAAGCCAATTGCTGGTAGTAGTGCGATTGATTAGCTCCTTCCGAACTGTTTTTTAAATAGATAAAAGAAGTGCTGTTCCAATGATAATCCGATGCGGAACCTGACGCAGGTTTCTCTGCTACTCTCCAATAATAAACCGTATTGTCGGTATAGCTGAATCCCGGATCAAATTCTATAATACCACCTTTTTGATTCACCGTTTTTGAAATTTTCAAGGATGAATTAAATAAAGCCGTTGTGTCTATTTCCATTACGTAATCATGTGTGTTGCTCGTCGGGCTTGCAGTAGAAGCATATAATTTTTGGTTGGCGAGATTGATGATCGCGTAGTCTCCCGGGTAATCAGGTTTTAACTCATCTTCATAAATAAAAAATTCCTTTGTAATACTATTATTACTTTCGGACATTTCATTCACTTCGTTGCCCGCATCAATAGTCACGGTAATTTTATTAAGTCCTTTATCACGTGTAGATATGATAGGGATACTTATGGTTATTGAATCGGAATAATAGGGCGCTACAATTCTTTTTCTCAACAGGATATCTGTGCTACCGTTGGGGTAGGTTCTTTTTACTTCAAAAGTAACTGAATCATTTAACGCGCGGCCAATATTATAGGTTATCGCTTTTAGTGTAAAATTATCGGCTGAAACTGAGATGAATTGTGGATTGATCAAAACGTTCTGATCTTCCATCACATAATCAGGCTTGGGCTGCGGATTTATCACCAAAGCTGGATCTCCATGAAGCGCCAGTTCTTCCAGGTGTATCCTTGTGAAAAAAGCTATAGAAGGATTGGCACCATCCAAATTTTTTATGGTGTTTTTCATGTCTTCACCAACAGATCTTCCATAATTTGTTTCACCTATCTGATGATACATTTGTAAGTTATAGTTATTAAGAAAAGGCCCTATACCAAAATGAGTATCTGCCAGGAATCCGATACTTCCCCGTTCTTTGGCAAGCACATAATTTTCGGAGATAGATAAATTATTTTGGATAATACGAAGAGAATCGAAAATGTAATTGTTCCCGGCCGTGCAACCACTTACAACAAAGAAAGGGTACTTGCCGGTATTATTGTAATCCGAAGGATCGCTTAAATTGAAAGCTAATGTGGTGGCCGAGGAATGTCCAAAATAATCGAGGATCCCTACGCCGCTATTCATCAACTGTGTGATGCGAATACCCGAAGCCAACTGGACTGGCGCACTGGATGCTTTTGAAAAATTCTCTACATCTCCGCCAAACAGCGTGTCTTCCAGGATGTCTCTATATAAACCAGTGTAGTATCCAAATTCAGCATTGTCTGAACTATCAGCGCCGCCAACAATGCTTATTACTTTTTTCATCCATAATTTATTGTCAAGCGTTTGGGTCGTAGAATTTTGAGTTTCTTCATACTCTTTTATTTTTTGCAGGTAATTACCAACTTCATCGCCTGAAATAGCAGAGAGCCGGCCTATCGGTACGCTGGGAATCGCACTTGCTCCGTAAGGAGATGACAATAAAACATCGGATGCGGGATAGCCAAAGGTAGGTACCAGGTTCAGCTTGTCAGCGTATTTACTGGATTGATTTAAAGTGTAATCAGCATATTCAGTTCCTTTTCCGACTAAAAAAACATATTGGGGTTTTGTTGAAAAAGTTCCAACTGCGTATTGTATGAAATCTTTAATAGCCGAAGGGTGCTTCTTAATTCCATAAGCAAATTGATCTACCAGCTCATGTATGTCAATAATTTTTGTTTTATAACTACCACCTGCAGCAGAGCTTCTGTACTGGCTATATAAATCAACATTGTTATCACCGTTGGCACTTGTATAGAGTAACGGATTGCTGATAATAAGATAATTTCCCTGGTTAGCAGAAATGCCATAATCCAAAAATTTTCTTTTTTCGATAGAAGAAATATTTCTAACAACAGAGGGCGCTTCGCTTGAAAGCTGGAATCTTCTCAGGCTAACGTTAGAAGGAGGCAATACAAATTTTACTTTCCCCGCCGTGCTGATATCTCCCAGGTATCTTTTATTGGAAGTGATATCAAACAAAACCGGGGCAGTAGTCCCATAGTTAAAATTATCAATCACCAGGTAATTGCCAACATTAGAAGCAGGTAATTGAAAATAAAAATCGGTTTGATTATTAAAATTGAACGTGCTTGGATAAGTGATTTCATCAAATGCAACTACATACCTATCCACGGAAACCGCAGAAGTGTTTTCAAAAGTAATCTGCAAATTATTTAAATCAAGAAAGGCGCTGATCGGAATATTGGCGATTTCCTTTTTTAAATAAGTGAAAAAGGGCATTGATTCATCATCAACAACCGTATTATAGATACTTACTTTTATATTTCTGCTGTTAATGGCATTGCCTGCCACTCCAAATCTGAGCGTCGCATTCGGGCCGTTTTTATAAAGATTAATATTTGAGAAACCCGCCGAGAGAGAGCGGTTTGGGTAAACATCCTGGCTGGTCCAGCCTTCGCCAATATCATAGGAAGATGAGTAAACATAAGTCCCTGGATTTAACGCATAGCCGGGGTTGAGTTTATCTCTGAAGTAATTTGCCTTTACGTTCATAAAATAAGGCTCTGGAGTCAGTGTGGTACCGGTAACGTTATTGGCGTCGTCACTATATCTTAGGTTATTTCCAGAAGGATTTACTGTAAGGAAGTAGGCTGCGGTATCTGTTTGTAAGCTGTAATGATCGGAGAGTTGGTAATCCGCCACTCTGTATAATTTGGTATCTGGCTTTCCATCATTCATCTGTCCCCAAAATTCGATATATCCGGACGTGGGCAAAGGTCCTGTGGGCGCACTTGTGTACAAAGTAACCTGCTGTCCATTTCTCCAAAGTTGAAATTGTTCGGCAGGAGTATTTCCCAGGCCCAGGCCGTTCAGGGTTGATTGGGTAATTTGACAAAGGCCATCATTGGCCACCTTAAACTTATAGTAGGTTTTGCTGTAATCAATCCAACTATTGGAGTAAGGCTGGCTGTAGCCTAAAGCAGTGATAAAAATAAAAAATATGGTAATAAATTTTTTCATGTTATTCGGTTGATACTATTTCTTTTTCTTTTTTATCAAATCAATTTTCAATGAAAAAACGTGGGTGTATAATGGATTTGATTGATTAGCAAGATTGGTAAATGCATAATCAATACTGACATTATTTAATTTGAAACCTGCGCCAAGACTGGGCTGGTAGATCCATACTTTTTTCTGATTCGTGGTATCGCCATCGGCCAGCGCCTGCTGAAAATTCGAAATGCCTGCTCTTACGAAAAATACATTTTTGATAGCAGCTTCCAAACCGGCGTGGGGGTCAATACTGAGGGTCTTACTTCCAATTACTGTATTTCTTTGTCCATCGAAAGTAAAGTCCAAATCAGCTTCGGCTAAAAGACTTACGGACTTACCCAGCCGGAAATTGTAAGAATTACCAACCGTAAGCCTTGGAGAAGTAAGTTCTGTTGATTTTACAGGTATTGCGTTTTCGGTAAGATAGAGCACTTCTTTTTCTTTTTCATCAAAATGGAACGACCATGCGTTAAATGTAGTCGTGAGATCTTTAGCAACGATACCCAGGCTCCAGCGATTTTTTTCCATCTTAAAACCCGCATCTATACCGAAGCCCCAGGCGGTAGCGAAATGCCCTACTTTTCTATAAATAATTTTTGCATTCGCGCCAAAGCTTGTTTTTAAGCCATCTTTGTCGGTTATCTTTTGAGCAAATGAAAATAAAAAGGCATAATCGGCAGAAGAAAAAGTAGTGATATTTCCATAATTGATACTACCATCAGGCTCCACCAGGAAAAGCGTATTGGGAATATCGTCTACAGCAAAACGCAAAACCGTCAAGCCTAATACTCTTTTATTATTATCTACCGGAATGGCTACATTCCCAAAATCGTATTTGCCTATGTTATCAAAATAGCTTGCGTGCATCAGGTTTACCGATGGGGCATTTTGAACCCCCACCAATGCTGCCGGGTTCCAATATCCAGCTGTGCCGTCAGATACAGACGCTGCTTGCGAAGCTCCCATCCCTAAGCCCCGCGCTCCGGCGCCGATGTTCAAAAATTCGTTAGAATATTTTCGAAACTGTGAGAATCCAAGACATGGCAATAATAAAAACAAAAGTATTTTGAAAAAGAGAAAGATTCTCATAAAGGGGGTAATCAGTTATTTAAAGGATTTTCCGGCAGATTAAAACGGGGGTTACGATTACTATATTGTATTTCTACGCTTTAATTCGCGATAAAATTAAGTAAAACTTACAGTATTCGGGCAATGATATTGTCAAAATCACTTTTTCGAATTGTATTACTATATTTTCACTTTCCGTAAAACGGGTGGCCTTTCCGGCTTTTACAGAAGATTCATTTTAGTCTTAAAAAACAAAATCACAATTTGCAATAAGTGTTTTTACTTTTGTGCGCTATTTTTGACAGATTATATGGAAAATTTAATAGCAGAATTAAAATGGCGAGGGCTTATCCAGGATATAATGCCCGGCACAGAAGAACAACTTTGCAAAGAACCTACATCAGCTTATGTAGGTTTCGACCCAACGGCGGACAGCCTGCATATCGGGAGCTTGATCCCGATTATCATTTTAAAACATTTGCAAAATTTTGGTCATAAGCCTGTTGCACTGGTGGGCGGCGCTACCGGCATGGTGGGTGATCCATCAGGCAAGAGCGAAGAAAGAAATTTATTAAGTAAGGATATTCTTGACAAAAATGTAGCAGGAGTAAAGCAACAATTATCGAAGTTTCTTGATTTTAATTCCGGCAAATCCAGCGCGGCTGAAATGGTAAATAATTATGATTGGTTTCACAATATTTCTTTCCTCGATTTTATCCGTGATGTGGGCAAGCATATTTCTGTGAATTACATGATGGCGAAGGACAGTGTAAAAAAGCGCCTGGAAGGAGAAAATGGAATGAGCTTTACAGAATTCACTTATCAATTGGTACAGGGTTATGATTTTTACTGGTTGTATCAAAATAAAAACTGCAAACTGCAATTTGGTGGAAGCGATCAATGGGGAAACATCGTGACGGGCACCGAGCTGATCAGGCGCAAAGCAGGAGGAGAAGGTTTTGCATTTACTTGTCCTTTACTAACGAAATCTGATGGAAGCAAATTTGGAAAAAGTGAAAAAGGAAACATTTGGCTCGATGCCACCAAAACATCACCCTATACTTTTTACCAGTTTTGGCTTAATACCGCCGATGCAGATGCAGAAAGATTTTTAAAGGTATTTACTTTTTTAACTGAAAAAGAAATTAGTGACCTCGCTCAACAGCATGCAGGAAATGAGCACCAGCGCATACTTCAGAAAAAATTAGCCGAAGAACTTACATCTTTTGTTCATTCGAGAGAAGATTATGAATTCGCGGTAAAAGCTTCTTCAATTTTATTCAGCAATGATACCGCAGAAATATTAAAAGGACTTAATGAAGAACAATTGCTCCAGGTGATGGAAGGCGTGCCTACTGTTGAAATAGAAAAAGGCAAACTGAACGATCTTGATTTAATTTCTTTATTGACCGAAACAAAAATTTTGCCAAGCAAGGGCGAAGCAAAAAAAATGCTTTCGGGTGGTGGGATTTTTATCAATAAAGAGAAAGCAAACGCTGGCGAGGAAAAAATAAACGCCACACAACTTTTAAATGGTAAATATTTATTGATTCAAAAAGGAAAGAAAAATTATTATTTGGTAATAGCCAATTAATTCGATGGGCCACTTCGTCTGATTAATTGGGGTAAATCCCTTTTAGGGGAGAAAATAAGAAATTGCTTTATTTGTTTGTTTACTGATGAGTCAAACCGCATTCATCGTCTTCTCATTTTCAGAAACCTTCGCTGGTTTATATTCCTTTATGTTTGGAATAAATTTTCTTTCTTTCAAAAGATATCCATTTCCTTTTTCGCAAAAATGCACCATCAGATTTTCTACACTTACCGGGTTGCCTTCAGGAATATCAGCGATATTATTATGCCCGATGCCGTGCCCGTCTATAATCATTACAAGTCCGCTGCCAACGGCTTCCATAATATTTCCCTTGGTAATCAGCATGCCGGTATCTTCGCCAAGACCGATTCCAACTGCGGAAGGATTGGTGGCAATGGCCTGCGCCAATCTTCCAAACCTTCCACGTTTTTCAAAATGACTGTCGAAAATTACATCGCCCATAAAGCCTAAGCCGGTGGTTAATTTTACTTCACCTTTTAAATGAGCCGCGGTGGCATTTCCCTGGTAGATCATCGTTTGGCTCATCGCCATCGCGCCTGCCGAGGTGCCGGCAATGAGAAAATTTTTATCCTCCCGGTATCTGTGGTGGATGATCTCTAAAAATTCCGTTCCGCCAAATGTGGCTGTTAACCTTAATTGATTGCCGCCGCTGAACATCACGGCGTCGCAGTTTCTAATCCTTTCAATATATTCTTTTTGAGAAGCGTCTGCACGGTTACGGATGGATAAGAGTCCGATATCGGTACAACCAATTTTTCCAAAAGCATTTAGATAATTTTCGCCCACTTCGATGGGGATCATGGAAGCGGTCGTTATTACTTCGATCCTGATATTTGGTCCACCGGCTTCTTCTACGATCCGGCGAAGAATTCCCAGTTCAAAGAAATTGAGATTACTTCTCACTGACTCTTCTTTTTCTAATTCCACGCCCTTGTCTTCAGCGCCGCCAATCGCAAATAGCTTTCCCTTGGGTATTTCCATGAATTTTATTTTGATAAAAACAACAAATGATACATGTTAGTTTTAACGATGTTGTATTAGAAAATATTATGCACAAAAATAAAGGAATATTTACGAATCATGCCTTACGCCCTCCGCTACTTTAAATAAATGCAGCACATAAGGAAAAATGGCATCCATCGTTTCTTCCGCGCCGCGCATAGAACCCGGCAAAGTAATTACTAAAGTGTTTTCAATAAAGCCTGCTACGCCGCGCGAAAGCATTGAGTAGGGAGTTCGTTGCTGTCCATAATTTCTGGCGGCTTCCATAATGCCCGGAATTTCGCGTGTAAGCAAGGGCGTTATGGCTTCAGGTGTTACATCACGCGGCGATAATCCGGTACCTCCGGAAAATATGACTAATTGAAAATGCGCTTCGCAAAGTTGTTTTGCTTTTGACTGAATTACCGAAAATTCATCCGGAATTACTTCATAAACAGAAACCGGGAGATTCCATTTTTCTAATTTTGAAATAACAGCTTTGCCGGTTTTGTCTTCTCCTTTTCCGGCGGCAATACTATCGGAACAAACAATTACGGCACATTTTAACGAGCTTCCTGATTGCCTGTCGAAATCTGATTTGCCGCCTTTTTTATTTTCTAATTTA
>JAHEZA010000434.1 GCA_023251335.1 Chitinophagaceae bacterium
ATTTCATGCTGTAGTTCTGGGCGGGACAAACTTTGTTAAGAGATAGCAGTAGCAATGCACTTTTAATTTTAAATTTGGTTGATACAGAACGCTTCATTGGTCACATTTGGTGAATAAGTGTGAACCATAAGGATGCTTTTGGAACATGGAAGTCTATTAATGATGAAGATACCACGCAGCAAAACTGGCTCCATCGTTTGCCGCCAACCAAATCAATTATGAAACCGAGAATCAACCTAACTTTCAGAACGATTGTAGAAGGCTTATAAAGCCGCTACCACATGGACTTTGGAATAAAGGAGCCTATCCGTCAGTCAGGCTAACGTCCTCAGGAACCGAAATTTAAATAAATAAAAATGGATTATCAACGTCACGGCTATTCTTGAAAACAAGACCCAAGGATGTGATATAATACGGCCTAAACAAGGGGGAATAACCAATTACACAAAGATCAAAAGCGCTTCAATAATTATAATTGTTAAATAAAGCCCCTTTTAAATATTTCTTCACAATTTTGCTGCAATTAAAATACGGCAGTTATGCGCAAAAAATATTTAGTATTGGTTTTGACGATTACTTGTATTTCAGCGGCCGCACAGAGTGATGTGGCCCCATCACTTAAAAAGAAACGGCAGCCCCCAACATACACCGAACGTCTTCGCATATCGGCCGGGTTATTTGCTGCTGTAAACAATACTATTGTTAAAGTCGACGGAGCAAATGGACAGGTTGGCACAACCATAAATTTTCAAAAAGATCTGGGCTTTACACAATCAACAGCAACATTTTTAGGAGATATTGGTTGGCGGGCATCAAGGCGGTCAAGTTTCAGCCTCAACTTTTTCCATATCAACAGAACATCGACGCATATCCTACAGAAAGATATAAACTTTGGAGATTCCACCTATTTTACTAACTCACGAGTCCAGGGATTTTTCAATACAGATATTTACCAACTTTCTTATGGTTATTCGGTGTTGTTACGCCCGCGATATGAAGCAGGTTTTGCGATAGGTATCCATGTGGTCGGTGCCAAATCGGGATTGGCTCTTGCAACCACAAGGGGCGAATTAAGCAGGGAACAGAATTTTGGATTTACTGGACTCCTGCCCGATTTAAATGTGTGGGGCAGCTATGGAATTGCGAAAAATTGGGTGATAAACGGAAGCTTCGGCTATCTTGCTTTGGGCATCGATAGTACCTGGGGCAGGATTCTAACTTTCAACACAGTTGTTACCTATCATTTCGCGAATCGTTTTAGCGCTTCTGTAGGATATACCGGCCTCAATTTTAAAATAGAGGCAACAAGACGAATAGGAAAAGGTGATTTGGAATGGGGGTACAACGGGCCTGCCCTTACTTTAAATTATTCTTTTGGTAACAAGCATTGGTAGACGAAATATTTTTCAATCTAACGGATCGTTGGAGCGGATCTAAATGCTATCGAAGGCAATCATGCAAGATTCTTTGTCTCATTGGGTGTTTTCCACCTCATATTTCTCTGTTAAATAGGCCTCTTCTGCGAACATGATTCGCTCATAATAAACCCAATAAATTCCCCATCCACATAAAAAAGTTACCTACATAAAGCGGGTGACGACAAACAGAATACAAGTCAGTCGTATTTATCCCGTCGGCAATCTGTCCACCGGTAGTGTTTCTCCCTGAAGTATTTTAGCCGAATGCCCTACTGTATGTCCGCGAATTATCAAGCCCAAAACAGCTACTCCCAAACAGCTGAAAATTACCTGAATCCAGTTACAACAAAAAATACACTCCTGCTAAGTGCCTTTTCAATTTTTTAATTAACCCGATCTTTAGTGAGTAAGAATTTCCGGCAATTGTGCCTCAAAAAGTGCCGTAAATTCCTGGCTGGAAAGTATAAATCCCTGTTTTTGTTGATTATTTGCAAGCTGATAAGCCCAATTGGCAGCAGCCATTCTTTGTGTTGGCGTACCGTGATGGCCGTCAGAGGTTATAGAGCAATCGCCGATGTTAAAAAACACTTCCAAAAATTGCTGAACTCTTTTCCATTGCATGCTGGCACCTCGGGCATGAGAAAGGTAATAAGCAGAATACGCATCCGCCATAAGTTCAGTTCTGCGTGTAGCTTCGGGCCCGGTTGCACTTCCAAAAATGTTAAGTTGAAATTGAATCTGGTGCCCGAATTCATGGGCCAGAATTGCCTGCGGGGCTATGTCTTTATAACCTATAGCGGCAAAACCATCCATGATACCATCTCCAATGATGATCTTTGAAGGAATCGTCCCTAAATACGAATCGGTAAAAGAATTTGAGGAAAATGAATTAAAAGTAAAGATGGGATGATCTCCATTTTCATATTGAGGAAATACCTGAAGCAGGGCCTCTACCAGATCTGTATAGTACTGTGCATCTTCGGTATTCAGCCCATAAACCGCCTGATAAGTTTTAAAAACTTTATCCTGATCGCGCAGCATGGCGCCATGCATTGCGGTCAGTACAATTTTATCAGATTGAATATTCCAGAAACGTTTAAGGTCCTTAAAGGTTTTATTCATGATGTTGGTATATTCTCCGTCCTTTCCGAAATACTGATTAGATGAGCTGTTTTCGAAGGCTAACGAATAGTACATTGGCAGATCGGTCATAGCCGTGTTTATAGCATAATTAATAACAGTAGGAGTCCAGTCGGAAAGCGTTTGAACAAGCCATCGGTTCAGGTTTGTATTATCGTCGCAGGTAGTACTTGATAAGCGTAGCGCACGGAGAACCATTTCCCGGTATTCAGGATGAATTTGTAATACATCGACGGATCCTGATCCGGACATTATTCTCTGATTTGGGGAAGAAGCAGTGGCCTTCCCAAATTTGGAAATTAATGGCGCAGGCATCTCTGCCGGAAGCTTAGCTAAAGCGTCAGCATTCGTCGTTTTATTATCTGATATCGGATAGCCAGACCGGATTTCTTTTTTACAACTCATAATAACGCATAAAGAAACTGCAAACATCATTGTAATCACTTTTGAAGGGTTTATTAATAAATGCCTTCTGATTTGTTTAAAGAATAGATTGCTTTTCATAAAATTTTTTTTAATAAGTTAGAAATATGTTAACAGTCCAAGCTACAATTAATAAAATAAAAAACATGAAAAAAAGATCACTTTTTAATTAACAAATAAAAATATTTGGGATGGTGGAAGTAGCTGAACAAAGGCTTTACAGTAAATAAACTTTTATGGAAGATTTTTATTTTTGATTCCTTCGGAAGGATTCGCTTAAACAGTCAATAAAAGTTACTGCTGCGCTGATAGTTTTTTTATTTCATCCAATCTCTGCCGGTATTCATCTGTACCATTCAATGATATAGCCTGACTCA
>JAHEZA010000435.1 GCA_023251335.1 Chitinophagaceae bacterium
CTTATTTAATATTTTTATGGACGTAATAATTTTACCGTTTTTATTTTCTTTATACACAAAAAAATGAGTGTCTGCTTTCGCAGCTATCTGCGGTTGATGTGTAATAGAAATAACCTGGTACTCTTCTGAAAGACTTTTCAAAATAACACCCACCTGCTTTGCAGCTTCCCCACTGATGCCTGAATCTATTTCGTCAAAGATTAATGTCGGCAATTGCACAGTTTGGGCCACTAATGATTTTATACTAAGCATCAATCGGCTCAACTCGCCGCCACTCGCCACTTTGCGCAACGGTTCGTATTGTTTGTTGCCTGCAGATAAATTGGCATTGAATAAGAAATCGATTGTATTAATCCCAAAAGAATTCAACGATTCCCCTTCTTTTATGTCAACTTTAATCTTTGCGTTTGGCATTCCTACCTGCTTTAAAAGTTTATTTACTCTTTCTTCAAATGGCTTTATTTCTTTTAATCTTTTTTCCGAAATCGTCTTGGCAATTTTTAAGGAATCATATTGATATTCTCTCGATTTTTTTTCTTTCTCTTCTATCGCCGCCGTAAGGTCCGTTATCTTTCGCAATTCCTTTTCAAGATTGTTTTTAATTTCAATCAATTGTGAAGTTTCCTGTACATTATGCTTCTTTAACAGGCCATAACCCACAGCCATACGCTCATTCAACACATTGATTCGTTCTTCGTCATAATGTATTTTTTGATTTAACCGGTCTATTTCTGAAGAGATATCTTCCAATTCTATTTGAACAGAATTCAACCTTTCATTTAATGAGCCTATTTCAGGATAAACATTTTGAAGAGCTTGTAATTTATGATTAATAGATTTTATTTGTTGCACGATGGGTTGTTCACCTTCCTCCATTTGCAGATAAATATCTGTAAGAGCAGATTTAATATTTTCTGCATTGCTCATCAATTTTATTTCGGCATCAAGTTCTTCAATTTCATTTTCTTTGAAATCAGCTTCCTCAAGTTCGTTGAATAAAAATTGGTTGTAGTCCAGTTCTCTATTGGCTTCGGCCTGCGAAATGCGCAATTGCTCCAACTCCTGTAAAACGACACGGTATTTTTTAAAAACCGTTTGATATTGTGCTAGAAGGGTTGTGTTTCCGGCGAGCGCGTCTATCACTTCCCTTTGAAAATCATTATTACTCAATTCCAATGTATCGAACTGCTGATGAAGATCAACAATTAAAGATGAAAGTTGTTTTAACTGCGAAAGTGTAACCGGTGTATCATTAATGAATGCACGGGATTTTCCATTGGAAGATATTTCTCTGCGGATCAGCATTTCCGGTTCCGAATCCAATTCATTGTTCAGCAAAAACTCTTTTACAGACGGATGGTTTGTTTTAAAAATTCCTTCGATATAACATTTTTTTTCTTTTTCCAATAACGCTGAAGTATCTGCCCGTTCGCCCAAGATTAAATTTAATGCACCCATCAGTATACTTTTGCCCGCGCCTGTTTCACCGGTAATAATATTAAGATGATTGGAAAAATTGATACTAAGAGAATCAATAATCGCATAATTGTGTATGTGTAACTGCTGAAGCATAAAGGAAGCAAATTACAATAAATATTGAATCAGTAAACAAACAAAATACTTAGATTTCCGTTTCGTAAACCGAGATTCATTGACATAAATTCAAAACCAAACATTAATCATCCCTGCTGCATATAAAAACAAATTACAGCGAACTTATTTGCAATACCAGGTTTTCAAAGTGAAAGTTTTCAAAACAAAAAACCCTTTCTGAAAAACAGAAAGGGCTATGTATTTAAATTGAAATTTATTATACTCTGAAATGAGCGAATGCTTTGTTGGCATCAGCCATGCGGTGTGTATCTTCTTTCTTTTTGTACGCTGCGCCTTCGCCTTTGCTTGCGGCTACTATTTCGTTAGCCAGTTTTTCCGACATACTGCGTCCGTTTCTGTCGCGGCTGTATTTGATAAGCCATTTAATGCTCAGGGAAACTTTTCTGTCTGCACGAACTTCAGAAGGAATTTGGAAAGTAGCTCCTCCAATTCTGCGGCTCTTTACTTCTACTCCTGGTGTTACATTTGACAACGCTTTTTTCCAAACTTCGTATCCCTCTTCGCCGGATATTTTAGTTACTTTATCAAGCGCATCATAGAAAATAGTATAAGCTCCACTCTTTTTTCCTTCCCACATCAAATTGTTTACAAAACGGGTAACTAGTTTATCCTGAAACTTTGGGTCAGGAGCCAATGGAAGTTTTTTTGCTTGTGCTTTACGCATTGTTCTTTTATTTTTTTATCGCCCAACGAACAGGCTTGAAGAATGTTAAATTTTGTTTCAATCTTAAATAATCAGATGAAGATCATCAGATTATTTTTTTGCTTTTTCTTTTTTAGTTCCATATTTAGAACGGCTTTGCTTGCGGTCTTTTACACCAGCCGTATCAAGACTACCTCGTACAATATGATAACGTACACCCGGAAGGTCCTTTACCCTTCCACCACGGAGCAACACAATTGAGTGCTCCTGGAGATTATGCCCTTCCCCCGGAATATAGGCAATCACTTCAATTTTATTAGTAAGCCTCACTTTTGCCACCTTGCGCAATGCTGAATTTGGTTTCTTTGGTGTAGTGGTATAAACCCTGGTACACACGCCTCTGCGCTGTGGGCAGCTATCAAGCGCCCTTGATTTACTTTTTGCCCTGATAATTGTTCGTCCTTTTCTTACTAATTGTTGAATTGTAGGCATCTTTTACCTTATTTTTTTGGA
This sequence comes from Chitinophagaceae bacterium, assembly GCA_023251335.1. Lineage (GTDB taxonomy): Bacteria > Bacteroidota > Bacteroidia > Chitinophagales > Chitinophagaceae > Ginsengibacter. The sequence continues at coordinate 2,771 of JAHEZA010000435.1, forward strand.
CGGCAAAGGTAAGTGCCCGTTTGGGAAAAACCAAAAATTATTTATCGATAACGTAGCAGCGCAATTACATTCAAATGAAAGCGCCCCTTTACACGCCTGATCCCTTGCATTCTTAAAAATTTGATAGGATTTTTTGCTTGAGCCAAATCAGTTGTAAGATTAGCTTGTACTTACTTGCTATTAGTCGGTTCCTTTGGACTTCAGAACTAAGCAGACATTCCATTTTGGTGAGCCTAATACAGGTTTCATAACCTTTTGTTAACAAGTGAACAGCTAAAGTCATTGCACCATAAAGCAACCATAATGTGGATTACATTTGTCCAAGAATACAATAGCATATTCAACATACTGAAGTTACAAAACATGCGTGTAATAAATTGAGTATGAGTATAAAAATATTGCATGAACGATGAAAGCATTAAAAATTACGTTATTGGTTTTATCATCGCTACTTATTGTACTGATTGTTGACCAATATCTTTTTTGCCCTGTTTATACTTTTGAAAAACCCACATCGTTTTCAGGCGATTCTATTTACAACCCTTATAAATCTGCCGTTGCCGGCCGCTGGATAAAATG
>JAHEZA010000047.1:0-7383 GCA_023251335.1 Chitinophagaceae bacterium
AAGAGATCGAAAGCTATTGGCGAAAAAAAGTAGAAGAAATTACTTATATAATACAATAATTCATAATTCCTCCCGTTATCTTTTTCCAATAGCATTACTATGAGTCATAAAAACCATATTACGCCCGTATATTTTATCGGTAATATGCTGAAAGTATTCGTAACAAAACTCACTCAGCATCCCGATTATTACAATACAAAGCATTACCATAAGATCAAAAGAAGATACCGACATAACAATAAGGCATGGTAAAAAATGAAAAGATAAAATTTCGCTTTCGGAATATTGAGGAAGTTCTGACGAGTGAATAAAATAGCTAAAAACCAATTTCCTTATTTTAAATCCACCACTATGAAAAGTCAACAGTACCAAAGCAGATCAGCATTATCGCTGTTCTTCAGTCACCTGGCCAAAAATTTTGTAGCTCTTTTTGAATCGGGCAACAAAAAAGAATTTCAAAGATTAAAAGATTTCATTTCATCCTAATATCTGCTAACTGAACAGATATTCTACATCTTCTTTGCTCAGGCTTTTTACGAAAGTCTGGTCATCGGAAATTAATTCTTTTGCAAGGATACGCTTGCGTTCCTGTAATTGTAATATTTTATCTTCAATCGTATCCTTGCAAATCATTCTGTAAGCAAAAATATTTTTTGTCTGTCCAATCCGATGCGTCCGGTCAATAGCCTGCTGCTCTACCGCGGGGTTCCACCAGGGATCAACAATATAAACATAATCGGCGGCAGTTAAATTTAGCCCGACACCACCGGCCTTTAGTGAAATAAGAAACACCCTGCAATTTTCATTCGTTTGAAAATTGGTAATAGCCTTTTCCCTGTCTACAGGAGAGGTACTGCCATCAAAATATTCAAATTCAATATTATTTTCTTTAAGTTTTTGCTTTATTAACGAAAGCATTCCGAGAAACTGGGAAAAAATTAGCGCCTTATGTTCGCCAATATTTTCAGTTATTTCCCGGGTCAGTTCTTCCAGCTTAATCGAATCATTAGGATATTTTTCCTCTTCATTTAATATGGCTGGGCTGTCGCATATTTGCCTAAGCTTCATCAGCCCCTGGAGTATAGTAAGTTGTGATTTATTAACGCCCTGTTCCTCTATTACGCCAAGAATTTTATTGCGATAAGCGTTGCGGTAGGCTTCATAAACATTACGTTGTTTATCTTCCATTTCACAGAAAAGGACAGTCTCTGTTTTTTCGGGTAAATCTTTGGCCACCTGTTCTTTGGTTCTTCTCAAAATAAAAGGATACAACAATTTTTTTAGATGATCTTTTTGTTCCTGCTCACCGAGCTTATCTATCGGCGTAGAAAACTCATTTCTAAAAAATTCAACACTACCCAGCAATCCATGATTCAGAAAATTCATCTGCGCGTAAATATCAAATGTATTATTCTGGAGAGGTGTACCACTCATGCATATGCGATTTTTTGTTCTGAGCAGGCATGCAGCTTTGGTTACTTTCGAGGAAGGATTTTTAATAGCCTGCGATTCGTCCAGGATTACATAATCAAATGGAATTTTCATCAGCATCTGAATATCGCTTCTTAACGTGCCATATGTGGTAATAACAATATTTTCATCCCCAAAATCTTCTTTTCGTTTGGAACGGTTATTACCATGATGAATGCGCCGGGAAAGTGAAGGTGTGAACTTTTTTATTTCATTTTCCCAATTATAGATTAGTGTGGTAGGGCAAACCACAAGCGCGTGAAGGCTGCCCCTTGCTTCAAAATAGTGAGATAGCATGCTTAGTGCCTGCACTGTTTTTCCCAGGCCCATATCATCTGCAAGGATACCGCCCCAGCCTACTTCATTCAAATAATTGAGCCAATGGAAACCCGATACCTGGTAGGGACGCAACCGGCTTTGCAAATCGGCAGGCAGTGGCACCTCCGGAATATGGCTGAGTTCGCGAAGCCGCTCATATTTTTCGTCAAGTTCAAAAGAAAGCTCTGTTTCATCCCGCTGATCATACAATTCGTCTATCACACTTAAATGAAACTTTGAAAGCCGAAGTTGGTTATTTTTCCCCTCACCTACTTTAAAAAGTAGTCCATATTTCTTTATCCATTCATCCGGCAAAATTCCTAACGTGCCATCATCTAACTGAACAAATGATTGCTTATTGGCCAGCGCCTTTTGAATTTCTGCAATACCGATCTGTTGTTCACCAAAAGCCAGTTTCACCTTCGCATCAAACCAATCTACGCCACTGCTTAAATGAATATGAGTAGAAGGTTTTGCTGTATTAAAACGAAAATTTTTTAACGCTTCGAATCCAAAAACGGGTACTTTCATTTCCTTCATCGCATCTACAAACAAAAAGAACCAGTTGTTTTTTAACACATCTGTACCTTTTAATACAAGGCTTTTATTTTGAGGCTGGTTGACAAAATGAGAATGAAGGCTTGCCAGTTTTGAGATGAATTCTTGCTCAGCCTCTTTATTCCGCTTTACCATTAATACCTTATCATTATCAGGAACGATAATGGTATCTTTATCACCTGATTTTACGCTGAAACCTTTATAGTTAAACACGGGCTCAAATAATAAATAATCGCCTCTTTCTAAAAGCATAACACTGATATCAGGCTGGCCTTCTTTCGTTTCCTTTATTAACTCCCGCCCAAATGAAATCTTGTATTCATTAGAAAGTGGGAGCACCATTTCTTTTAAAAGCTGCGGCCATTGGCTTCCTGGAATGCGAAGTGTGTTCCGGAACTTTTCAGAGATCAGTACATGTTCGGGTCTGCTCCATAGATAAAATGTTTTATCATGCATAAGCAAAAGATCGCTACACCATTGATTTTCTGACAATTTTACTTTTTCCCGGCCAAGCACTACCCGGCTCTCTATCAGTTTTTCGTCTTCATCAGGCTTAACTAAAAATTCAATTTCCGGTTCATCATTAGAAAAATAAATTGTTTCGAGATGCTGGGTGATAAAATTTTTTCCTTTGGGTAAATAGAAAACTGGTTTGTCTTCCTTATCCTGTAAGATTCTTTTTAATTTGGGATACATAAATTCCGCGATAAGCATTTTTGTTTCCTCGGGGTACTCTTCGTTCTCATCATGAATAATATTTTCCCAAAAGCCGCTGAATGGTGAGTTTCGGTTTAAATATTTATTGATTTCCGGTTGCTGCAATTTCCGCGCGTATTGAATCAATTGTCTGTCAGTTTCGCTATATGCACCTGCGTCAATATATTTTCCCAGGTCCAGTTTTTCAAGTCTCCCAACAAATTTTTGATACTCCTCATCGTATTCTCCCTGCACTACGTCTATAGAAACGAAAGGAAATGATTTTTCATTCGCATTGAAAACAAGTGTAACCTGCTTGCTTTTTGCATTAACTCTTTTTGTGTCTATAACAGCAATTTCTGTTTCCTGGCTTGCTTGTGGAAGGGCATTTACTGGTGAGGTCAGCCTTTTGATGGAGCTATCAATTACTTTTAAAAAGGGTTTTCCATCTTTATAAATAAATTCAAATTTTCCGGACAGGTCATCTTCAAGGCTATAACCATATCCTTCCAGCAATTTATTTTTTTGTTTATCCCAATTACGAATACTATCAAAATAATGAGGCCCCCAGTGGTTTAGTAATTGAAGAAACAAAGCAGTTTTATGCTTGCATAAAAGATGGTTACTTTCGTCGCAGCTACATGAAGTGTCAAAATTTCTTTCTTCATTCTTCTGTAAAATAATATGAAATGTTTCTCCATCCAGTTCCAGCTCCGCTTCAACTTTTTCATTCGCCGCGTCCAAAATACTGCACTTCACTTTCCTCAGAATTTCTTCAGCCGCTACATAATTATCCATCCCTGCCAGCATTCTAATCATCTTTAGATCTATGTATTTTATTTTTACTACGGTATGTTGTTGATTATACACAGGTTCGCCCGCTGAGGAATCCAGCAAATTTTTATCCACCAAATCCTGTAGTTGCATTAACGCCGCCGCTTCATGGCGACAAATATCGCTAATGTTATAAGGGCAAGAGCATCGGACAGAAAAGGTTTTGGGATCGTCATATTTCTGCACCTGTACTTTGTAAAATGTGGTATAGCTATCATCCCTCACGCGAAATATAATTGAATGCATCAGCTCGTCGTGCGCTACCAATTCTACAAATCGTTGCGAATAAATTTTTTTGCCACGCCGTATTACTTCATCGGTTCCGGAATTATATATGTATTTTATAAAAAAGGGTAATGCCAAAGATTAAAATTTTAATAAAAATTCGTTTTATACTTCGTTCGGCAGTTGCGAAAAAAGCAATTTGCAAAAGTAAGAAAAATTTAAAAGAGGGAAAAGCCGTTTAGCGGTAATTTTCAGATCCATAGGGAATAACCACACAGAAATTTTGTTAAAAAGATGCTTAGGGATTGATTGTCTGATATGATCCGTTATCTCTAAATAGAAATCATTGACATTTCTTGCTTTATTGTTCGTGTGGCTTACAAGCTCACGAATCTTAACGATTGGGAAAATAAAAATTTGATTTTGAAAAAAAGGACATGAAGGGTGTTTTGGATAGGTTCTCCTTAGAAGATAAAATCACGTTGGATAAATCTGAAAGATTCTTATCTTATCCTTTTACCAACCGACCGTTTGAATAAATACTAAGTACATTGGCGTTATCTTCCGTGAGACAAAACCTGATATCTTCCTCAAGACCAAACTTCATCAGGCGATGAAAATGCGAGGCATCTTTTTCTTTTAAAAACTCAAATAAATCATTCTTTGCCTGGAGGTAAAGCGATTGAGCTATTTGAGACGCATCGCAATTCAAATCGAAACGTTCTTTTATCCGGTTAATTACCGCTCCTGCAAACAACGTATCCTCAATATTGATTCGATTTTTCCAGGCCGCGCATGCCAATACTACATTTGATTTTTGATTGATAAGATAATCGCAAACAGCAGAGATATTACAAAAGGATCCGGTGATGATTCCTTTCGCATTTTCTGACAGCGCAAGATGTAAAAGCTTCGTCCCATTGGTGGTGGTTAATACCAGCGTTTTTCCATTAATGAATTCGCGTGTGTATTGTAATGGTGTGTTTCCATATTGCAATCCCTCCGCTATTTTCCCATTTCTTTCGCCCGCGGTTATCACTTCTAATTGCTTTCCCAATTTGATGCATTTGGCCACACTATCCACCGGGATAATTGCTTTTGCTCCATTGTGCAATGCAGTGGCGATAGTAGAAGTAGCCCGTAAAATATCGATAATCACTACAATGCTATCGCTTACATCATAAAGTTCCAATAGCGAAGGCGATAAAATCGTATTTAATACAGGACGATCACTTTTCTTCAAGCTCATTTGTCAAAATCTTAATTGCTTTTATTTGTTTAACCGAATGCTGCGTTAGGTTATCCAGCACGTTGTGCCCCTGGTTAACAAGGCACGATGCATTTTCGAAACGCAATGCATCGTGTCTCTGCCGTTATTCGAAAGGCATTTTTACCACCTTTGCTAACAGCGCTTTATCTCTTATTTTGATATAAATTTCTGTTCCGTGTTTTGAATAATCTTTATTAGCATAGCCCATCGCAATAGCTTTTTGAAGGGTTGGAGCCTGGGTTCCGCTGGTAACGCGGCCAATTACTTCTCCATCTTTATTTTGGATTTCGTAATCGTGACGGGGAATTCCTTTGTCAATCATTTCAAGGCCCACTAATTTTTGCTTTATTCCTTCGGCTTTTTGTTTTTCAAGAATATTCCTCGCTGTAAAATCTTTTGTAAATTTTGTAATCCAGCCCAGTCCTGCTTCTAAAGGTGTTGTTGTATCGTCGATGTCGTTTCCGTAAAGGCAATACCCCATTTCAAGCCTGAGAGTATCGCGGGCGGCAAGTCCAATCGGTTTTAATCCTTGAGCGCTACCTCCTTCAAATATTTTATTCCAAACCTGGTTAGCATTATCATCTTTATCTTCAAAATAAATCTCTATTCCGCCCGACCCTGTATAGCCTGTAGCGCTTATCAGCACGTTATCGACACCCGCAAACTTCCCCTTGACGAAAGTATAATATTTCATGTTGAGGATGTCAATATCGGTAAGAGGTTGTAAGATCTTTGTAGCATTTGGGCCTTGTATCGCAAGCAGGCAGGTCTTATCAGAAATATTGTGCATTTCTACATTCCCTGTATTATGTTTTGATATCCAATCCCAATCTTTTTCAATGTTGGAAGCATTTACAACCAGCATGTAAACATTATTTTCTTCGATACAATAAACGATCAGATCGTCCACGATGCCACCTGCCGCATTGGTCAGGCAACTATACTGGGCTTTTCCCGCAGCAATTTTGGAAGCATCGTTGCTGGTTACGCGTTGGATAAGCGCCAATGCATTGTCGCCTTTTAAAATGAACTCGCCCATGTGGCTTACATCAAAAACGCCCGCATTTTTTCGAACCGTGTTATGCTCGTCATTAATGCCGGAATAACTGATGGGCATATTAAACCCTGCAAACTCAGCCATCTTAGCGCCCAGCGCTATATGCCTTTCCGTAAATGGGGTACTCTTCATAATGTCTGTTAAAAATGATAAAAGTATTTTTATTTATAATAACTCTCCGGCAACTATTTTTTGTAGGTCGCTATGAATTCTTCCGTTAGTAGCAATGATCCCCGGTTGAAATGGGGAATATTTTTCTCCTTTGAGATTGGTTACTTTTCCTCCAGCTTCTTCCACGATGATGAAGCCTGCCGCGCTATCCCATGCATGAAGCTGGTGCTCATAAAAACCATCGAAGCGACCTGCAGCTACCCAGCACAAATCGATTGCAGCACTTCCAAAACGCCTCACAGGCACCCCATTTTTTATTAATTTAGAAAACACTTGTAAAGGCCCGTTTGCATGATCGAGATATGTATAAGGGAAACCTGTAACGAGGCAGCTTTTCAACACCTCTGTTTTGTCGCTTACGGAAATTTTATTTCCATTTAGGGTAGCTCCTTTATTCTTTTCGGCGAAGAAAAATTCATTCATAAGCGGGTTGTACACAGCGCCCATAAGCATATTTCCTTTATACTCAAGCCCTATGCTTACGCAACAAATAGGAATACCGTTGGCAAAATTTACTGTTCCGTCTATTGGGTCGATGATCCATTTATATTCACTATTTGTAACTTTTTCATCGCTTTCCTCACTCACAATACCATGTTCCGGAAAGGTATTTTTAATTACATTACGAATCGCTTTGTCAGATGCAAAATCTGCTTCCGTGACTAAATTGTTGATTCCCTCTTTATGACTTATCGTAAATTTCTCATTAAAAAAACGTTTCAATTCGTCCGCACCTGCATTGGTCGCTTCTATTAATGCTTCTTTGTACATGTTGCAAAGATTA
>JAHEZA010000047.1:7393-10500 GCA_023251335.1 Chitinophagaceae bacterium
TTAGTGATTTTATTCAATTCAAAAACTTTGAAAATTTATTCCTGAAGGTGATCTATCGTTTAATTATTAAATTGCCTTTTTTATAACGAACTGATGTGTTAATTGGCTAACTTGAAAATTAGCCAATGTAACAGTAAACAAACAAATGATAATAATTTCTGTTTTCTATCAGCGCTTCTTTGGAGGGCAGGAAGGCAAGTAAACCGAATTACCCAATAACCAATTAACCACAATTGCAACTCTCCGTCGTCATAATAAATTTCAATGTAAAGTATTTTTTAGAGCAATGCCTTTTGTCTGTGATAAAGGCGGTGAGAAATATTGATGGAGAAATTATTGTGATAGATAATCATTCATCCGATGATAGCTTTGCGTTTTTTCAAAACGAATTTCCCGAAGTTCGTTTTATCTGGAATAAAGAGAACGTCGGGTTTGCAAAAGCCAACAACCAGGGACTTGCAACTGCCAAAGGAGAAAATATTTTATTTCTGAATCCCGATACGATAGTTCCGGAAGATTGCTTTGAAAAATGTGTTGCTTTTATTAATCGAAATAATTGCGCTTTAGGAATAAAGATGCTGGATGGTTCCGGAAATTTTTTAAAAGAAAGTAAACGGGCTTTTCCTGCACCGGGCACTTCGCTGTTCAAACTTTTCGGGTTAGCCAAATTATTTCCTCATTCAAAAATTTTTAGCAAATATCATCTTGGGTATTTAAATGAAAATGAAAACCACGAAGTGGATGTGTTGGCAGGCGCGTTTATGATGGTTCCAAAAAAGATACTTGACACGGTTGGTGGTTTTGATGAAGATTTTTTTATGTATGGAGAAGACATTGACCTAAGTTTCAGGATTCAAAAAGCCGGATTCAGAAATTTTTATTTTTCGGAGAGTAGTATTATTCATTTCAAAGGCGAAAGCACTAAAAAAGGTAGCCTCAATTATGTGAAAATGTTTTACAAAGCCATGAGCATTTTTGTGAAGAAGCATTATGGCAATAGCCGCTCCAGGCTATTTCGAATATTTATTCATGTCGCTATTATTACGAGAGCTTCGTTTTCTGCAATTGCCCGGTTATTAAAATTAAACCGCGGAGAGCAAAAAACAGAAGCAGTTGAAAATGGTGCAACGATTATTGCCGGAAGCTTACCGGAATATAATGAAGCCACAGACTTACTAATTCATGCCGGAATGGGCGAAGATATTTTAGGCAGAATAGAAACCGGCAATGAAGAAGACTCGGATGGAATCAGCTCAATAGATGGCCTTGAAAATTTTTGTTCCGGGCATCCCATTAAAAGAATTATTTTTTGCGAAGGAGCGCTGTCTTTTAAAGAAATTATTGAAGCAATACAGCGTGTCCCAAAATATATTTCTGTGCAATTATTTGCAAAGGGAAGCCATGCCATTATAGGAAGCGATGACAGGAATGTAGCGGGCAGCTATATTTTGAAAAGTGAGGAATCGGCGCACTGAAAGGCGGTTTGATATAAAAAAAACCATCGAATTCGTGTCTGTTGAACAATCTTTGTCGGCGAACCTTTTCAAACTACATTTGCAGTGCCTTTTTTAATCCTTCTGATTAATCATTTCTAATGGGGTTTTTTAGAAAATAAAAAAATAAATTTTATGAAAAAAAAGTTTTTGACTTTGATGATTTTTTCTTCTTTTTTCTTCAGTGTCGTAGCTCAGGAAAGTAATGATAATAATAATTCAAAAAAAGCTTCTGCTCCAAATCCTATGGTGGTAGTGGACTCGTCTGTTACTACCAAAAATACTGTTACTATCAACGGCAAATTAATTCCTTACATGGCTAAGGCGGGCACATTGCCGGTTTGGGATAAAAATGGCAAACCAATCGCCTCTGTTTTTTACACTTATTATGAAAGGTCCGATATAAAAGACAGAGCGTCCCGGCCACTGGCTATTTCGTTTAATGGCGGCCCGGGTACTCCTTCTGTGTGGATGGAAATAGGTTATACGGGTCCGCGAATTTTGGATATAGATGATGAAGGTAACCCCGTAGAACCTTATGGCTTGAAAGATAATCCCAATTCTATTTTAGATGTGGCTGATATCGTTTATGTGGATCCGGTGAACACTGGCTTTTCGCGAAAAGTAAGTGATGATATTCCTGATTCAAAATTTTATGGTGTTAACGAAGACATTAGATACCTCGCCGACTGGATCAGCACTTTCGTGACGCGTAATAACCGGTGGGCCTCACCCAAGTTTCTGATTGGCGAAAGCTACGGTACCACCAGGGTTTCAGGGCTTGCATTGGAACTTCAGGATGCGCAATGGATGTATCTTGATGGCGTTGTGTTGGTTTCGCCAACCGACCTCGGCATTAAACGCGATGGCCCTGTAGGCGAAGCGTTGCTGCTGCCCTACTATTCGGCAACGGCCTGGTATCATAAAGCGCTGGCGGCTGATTTGCAGAGCAAAGACCTTACAGCAATGCTGACGGAAGTAGAAACTTTTACGGTAAATGAATTGGTTCCTGCTTTGGCAAAAGGAAGTGCATTAAGCGATGCGGATAAGAAAGCAATTGCGTCTAAAATGTCCCGTTACTCCGGCCTTTCTGAAACGGTAATCCTGCAACATAACCTTGTAATTCCCACTAATTTTTTCTGGAAAGAATTGTTGCGCGATAAAGGGTACACGATTGGCAGGCTGGATTCCCGATACCTGGGCATGGACCGGGAAGACGCAGGAAATTCCCCGGATTACAACGCGGAGCTTACTTCATGGCTTCATTCATTTACGCCATCTATCAATATTTATTTGCGGGAAGAATTAAAATATAAAACTGATTTAAAGTACAACATGTTTGGTAACGTATGGCCGTGGGATGATAAAAATAATAATACCGGCGAAAACCTGCGGCAGGCGATGGCGCAAAATCCTTCACTTCATTTAATGGTGCAATCCGGATATTTTGATGGCGCCTGCGATTATTTTAATGCGAAATACAGTTTATGGCAAATGGATCCCAAAGGAAAATTAAAAGACCGCATCTCTTGGAAGGGATTTAAAAGCGGGCACATGATGTATATCCGCAAAGACGACCGAGCCACAGCAAACGAACAATTAAGAGCCTTTATT
>JAHEZA010000436.1 GCA_023251335.1 Chitinophagaceae bacterium
ATTAAATATCGCTGATCTCAGTATTTTTCTATCAAAAAGTAAATTGCGTGTCTTTATAATACCGCCATATAAAACAGAAAACGGTAGTAAAAGATATCTTAAACTTTTGAACATCAATTCGTATTATTGTTTACATGGCCACAAGGAATGCCAGTTGGCCACAATTGTCAAAATGCATATATTTTATGATGCGTTACACAAAAATCTAAAGGTATATCAAAAGCATTAATGTCGCTTATTTCATCAACGGGGTCATAAAAACTCAATCCTATTTTAATTGCATAAGGATTGCACCGGGCAAGGAATTTATCATAATAACCTTTGCCATACCCTACCCGGAAACCGCGTTTATCAAATGCCAGCAAAGGAACTAACACCATTTCAATTTCTTTTTCGGTAATCATTTCGCCAGCCAATGGTTCGTCAATGCCGAATTCGTTCGTGATCATTTCCATATCATCCTCAAAATGATAATGAATCATATTCCCTGAATGAATATCCACTTTAGGTATTGCTATTTTTATATGCGGATTTTTGAATTTGAGGAAGCGTATAATATTCGTGGTATCAGGCTCAGCTAATTTCAATGACGGTATGAAACTATGCACACAATTCAAAAAAGGCAGTTCTAATTTTTGAAAATTTATCAAAATGAGATCATTGAATTTTTCAATTTCATCAATCGAAAGTGTTTTTCTGCTTTCTTTAAATATACGTCTCAGTTCTTTTTTTTTCATAAGATATTAATAAGGTGAGAGTGGATTTTCCGCGCTTCCCTTTTTATAGTTTCTTTAGATATCACTGGCAGGCATTTTACTTTGGCCAGCGCCGGAAAACCAGTCCAGTTAGCAATATCATTTTCATAACTTTTGTATTCTTCATTGAATATCCATCCGGCAACGTTTATCTTTTCTTTTCTCAAAACGTGGGCTGTAAGTAACGAATGATTGATACTTCCCAGTTCATTTTTACTGACAATGATCACGGTCGCTTTTAGCCTTTTTATAAGATCCAACACCAGTTCTCTTTCATTCAGTGGCACCATCAACCCACCCACTCCTTCAATCACCAATCGGTTCTTAGTGCGGGGTAAATGACGGATTATTTCTTTTATCGTAATTTCTTTTTTTTCTGCCGGAGCAGCAAGATGTGGCGATGCCGGCATTTTTAAAAGATAGCGTTCAGGGTGAATTACCGTATGTTTGTTTGAGATTACACTTCGAATAAATAAAGAATCTGTTCCTTCGGAAAATCCAGCCTGCACAGGTTTCCAGTAATCTGCTTTTAAAGCTTCGACAATAATTGCCGATATTAAAGTTTTACCAACATCGGTTCCGGTTCCGGTTATAAAAATGGGTGCCATGGTGTGTGACATGAATGATGAACGATCAATTGTCAATTGCCAATCGTGAATTGGTGCCGCATAGTAAACAGCATGAATAATTCAAAATTCTTATTTCAATTATTTAATTATTTACAAAAATAGAGAAAATGGTCGTTCCATAGTTTCGCGATGTTTTAAACAATACTTCGTTTTCATAATTATTTGCTGGCGTATGTTCCAGGATAAACCATCCACCAGGCGTCAATAATTTTTTTTCCCGAATAATAATTGGCAAGTCATCTATATTTTTTAATGCGTATGGCGGACCTGCAAAGATAAAATCATAGCATTCGGTACAAGTTTCAAGAAATCGAAAAACGTCACTTTTCACAACGACACAATTTTCAATTTTTAACTCAATGATTTTGTTTTTAATAAATTCATACATTTTCGGATCTTTCTCTACTATCGTCAGGTCAGCGGCGCCACGCGACGCCAGTTCATAACTGATGCTGCCTGTCCCTCCGAAAATATCAAGTGTTTTTAGGCCTTCGATGGAAATATTATTCTCAATAATATTAAACAAACCCTCCTTGGCAATATCAGTAGTGGGCCGCGTATAAGGCATTTTGGAAGGTGGGTTTATTTTTCTTCCGCCATATTTTCCGGTAATTATACGCATGAATCCAGAGAAAAAATATGACTGAAATAATGGGCTGGGTACTGCTTTATTTCTTCTGAATAATTTGAACCGGTGGGCAATTTTGAAAATTCGATATCGGTAAAATATTTGTAGATCTCTTTGTACAGAGAAGAATCTTCTTCGATCAATCCGTTCATTTCGAGGCTTATATTTTTAATTTCGAGTTGGCGGCAGACGTTAAGCAACACGTAAGAGGCATCCTCCGGAGTATTGTAGCTGTAACTATTAATCAGTTGATATTTCCCGTTTTTAATTATTGAAACAATCAGTTTCTGTCCGTAAAAAATCACAAAGAGTTTGTCATTCTCGTCAGTTGGTTGCTTTAACAAAACGGTGTATTCGTGGGTACTAACCGCATTAGGATAATGTTCCTGCAACACTTCATAGAGTGCTGTGGGAATCCGGTAGCAATTATAAACCGATTGTTCGGTAATGAGGTCTGTTAATATTATTTCCTGGACGTGAAAATCGCCATGAATCAAATTCATCACCGTTGCATTTCTGTCGCTGCTGTAAATCGAAAACGGAATCAGTACGCTTTGCGGAAGTGAATAAACAACAACGATCTTATTAAATTTTTGGGATAGTATTTCTTTTTTTTCATGTAAAACGATCTGGAGATCAATTGGCAAGCCCACTAACGGCTTGGTCTTGTCGTAATTATAAATTGCCAGTCCAACAAACGAATTGTTTGCTTCATCCTTTATACAGAATGAAAATCCTTCATTGCTTACTTCACAAAAAAGTGAACAGGTGGCTGCGTCAAACGACGTGGGTAATATTTCAAATGCAGTTCTCATTTTATAGTCGCAATATTATCATTTTTTTCTGAGGGACAGGCAAAGTGTTTTTGTAAAAATCCTGTTAATGCATTCCGGGCTTGGCATCGTGCCCTCAAAAATTCGTAAATCGCCAATCTTTGCCCTTCATTAAAAATAAAAATACCTAATAATTGTTTGTTTACTACCATTACGTGGTAGTCATTGTGGTCTATTCGTTAGCAATTTCTAAAAATGCTTAGGCCAACCATTCATTCGGGATAATGTTTTCATTTATTTCTTAGCTTCGCAGCCAAAATTAAAAAAGCAATGACTAACAGAACGTTTACAATGATTAAGCCTGATGCGACTTCTAAAGGCCATACGGGCGGCATTTTAAAAATGATCAATGAAGCAGGGTTTCGCATCGTGTCCATGAAAATGACTCATCTTTCTTCAGCAAAAGCAGGCGAATTTTACGCCGTACACAAAGAGAGGCCTTTTTATGGAGAGTTGATTGAATTCATGAGCCGCGGCCCCATCACGGCTGCGATTCTTG
>JAHEZA010000437.1 GCA_023251335.1 Chitinophagaceae bacterium
AAATCCATTTTAAAAAAATCGAATTGAGTTCATTTTTTATGGTTCTGCTTCTCGCTATTAGTGTTGAATCTCCCCTGAAAAAAACCGGTATTTTGCCATGAAAATACCGAATCGCTTTTAAATGGCTCTTAAATCCCCATCCATATACAAGTATTGCATCTGCCTTCCATTTTTTTATTGAATCAATCAAGGACGGATTATTAATTCCTCTAAAATGATGTGTACCAGGATGCCTGGATATGTTATTGACGAACTCATATTCGTAACCGTCTAATAAAGGAATATCCCATTGGATATTTTTTCCAAAGCCGGGATCATATTTTTCTTGCAATACTTTTTCACCCCAGGTATAAAACACTTTGAAGCCGATATTATTCCTGTCCTCCAAAAGTTGAAATAGCGGTGCATTATACTGTATTGGATGAGTGGTGATAATGGCAAGCTTTTTCTTCATTGTATTATCCATGCACACAAAATTCTTTTCTAACCGAACTGCTCAATCGTTTTCCGAATATCAAATATTTTACGATTGTTTTTAACCAACGCTTCTTCATTGTGATACCTAAACCAGCCCAATTTGAATCATGAATAAAATAGATTAACGCAAAGAATGGCAGCGGTTTTAAAGTTGCGCCTGTGCTTATTCTAATCCTTTCTTTTAAATATCCGTGTGCAGCAAAAAAAGAAAATTCTGATACACTTTTACTTTCAAAATTTACATCCGGAACCAAATCGATATGAACGATATGTGTAGATGCGTTCATGTAATTCATATTTTTATTAACCTTTAACAAAAAGGAGGATCTTTTCTGCAAAACGTAGCCTTTATTCACATACCAACCAATTTTTTCAGTTAGATGATTCTGAACGTAAGCGACTATCCGATTACTTATAAGATCATCGGCATCGATACTCATTACAAAATCGCATCCGTATTTTCGGGCTTGCCTACAGCCATACAAAATTCTTTTTCCCTGGTCAAACATTCGCTCATCAATGACCAATGTTGAATCAGGATTTTTTAATTTTTCTATATTTGTCAACTCGTCATTGTTAACGAAAGGGAAAGGAAATTGAATGTATTCAATTTTGTCACTTTTTAGGTTGTCAGCTGGATAGTCGTTGTAAACAACAAAAACCCTGTAACCGTCACTTGTTTGGTTACAAATTGATCGTAAAGTTGCCGCCAAAAGAAAACAATCATTTTCCCAATTTTGAGATTTAGATTTAGCTTTAAATGGAACTACGAATCCCAACATGAATTTGTTACTTTCTTTTAAAGACAGAGTATTCGCCCACCTGGTAATTAATAATTTTTTCAAAATGAAGTTGTAAGGAATTTAATGTCCGCATCTGTTTCGTTAACGATCCAAACCTGTGAAAAGCTTAGGATCACGTGATTTTATGATCTTGTTCTTTAAAAAAGAAAAGCTTAATAAAAAAAAGTTATCATATTTACTCAATTGAAGGTAATAATCGTGAGCTAGCCGTAATTTTCTTTTCAACAATGATTTTATCATCAGCGTGTAATAATATACTAATTTAGTACTCCGCATCAGTTTATGTCCTTGCTTTTTTTGTTCCGGGGCAACATAATTATCTAAATAACGATACACTTCCAGGTCTTCTTTAACATGATTAAAATAATATTTTTCGTTCCTGCTCAATTGCTTATCATGATCCCTTAACTGAATCAATTTTTCCCGGATAAATCCTGTTTCGTGATCTCTTGCTAACCTCACCCACATGTCAAAATCTGCTGATATTTTCATCTGTTCATTAAACGGCCCTACTTCATCCAACGACTTTTTATTAATACAGACGTTCGCAATATTGCCTGCAATAGAGCCTGTGTAATAGGCAATTCTCGCATGTAATTCAGTAGAAATAATCGTTGGCGTACTATCCACTTTCTTATTTTCTCTTATCACTCCTTGCTCGTCAATCATATCACGCCCACTATAAGAAAAACCGATATGCGGATGTTTGTTGAAAAAGTCCACAAAACTTCCAAGACAGTTTGGATACATAATGTCATCCTGTGCCCAAAGTTTTATTAGGGGCGATTTACTTTGAGTGACCAGGAAGTTCAGGTTAAAGAATAAGCCCTTATTCTGTTCATTTCTAAAAAGCGATACTCTCGGGTCTTTGATAATTTGCAAATAATCAAAACTGCTATCTGTAGAACAATCATCAATAATTAGTATTTCAAATTGACGGAACTCCTGGTTCAAGACACTTTCCAATGATTGTTTTAAATATTCTTCTCCATTATACACCGGTAACAACACCGTAATCAGCGCTGGCTGAATAACGGAACAGGTGGAAATGACTAAAGGTTGATTCATTATTTTTTCAAAACAGCATCCAGCAGTGCTGCCAATTGCTTCGTTACATTTTTTGCAGAGTAATGTTCAAATTCTTTTTGGTCAACCTCTGTGGGCTGAAAGGATAAAAAAAACTGGCGAACACATTCAAAAAAATTCGAAAAATTATTCCTGATCGATTCCACTCCATGTTCCCCATCAAAATCTAAAACCAAGCCGGCGCCTGAATTACGAATCACATTTGTGGCAGTACTTTCTTTATGCAAAACGGCCATTAAAGGTTTTTTACTCAAAACTCCCTGGTAGGTTTTGCTGGGTGTATAATGCGGTTCCGTGCTTCCCAAAATAAAAACAGCATTTGCAATATTTAGATGGCTCAATACATCCAGGTAAGGAATTCTTCGTGGATATTCGTAAATGATGTTTTCCCATAAACCACATTTCACAGCCATCTCTTTTATGTTGTAGCTTTCAGCATCGTTTACCCGGCTGCCTGTACCAATAAAATGAAATTCAACATCACTAAATTGCTCCCTGTTTGAAGCGATTGATTTAAAAATAGCCTCAAGCGGCTGGTAGGCTTTCGGCAACATGGCGCCGGCATATACAAATTGCAGCTTGTCCATTTTCGGCTGAAACAAATACGGTTCAATTTTCAATTCTATTACCATAGCATGATCCCGTTCTTCTCCCCCATACGGCATCGCTCCACAAATTACCTGTGTTTTTAAATGTGGATTGCGTTCTAACACGGGCTCATAATATCCTGCCGCAACACCTGTTATTAAAGAAGCTTTTTTAATGGCGATCGGTTCTAAAAATTTTGCCAGCCGGGTACTGAACCAATGGCGACTAAAAATTTTATCGCTACCCGGAAACCGGTGTACCCACGGATCAATATAATCAATGCCGTACTTAATACCGGTACTTCTATGTAACCATCCCCCTAATAATGCGCAATAAAAAGAAGGTATAGGAATATATAGAAAATCAAATTTTTCTTTTTTAATTAATTGC
>JAHEZA010000438.1 GCA_023251335.1 Chitinophagaceae bacterium
AGGTTTTTTAAAAGTGACCGAATTGGAAAAAACTTTTTTGTTAGGCCTGATAAAAAACAAAGACTATGAATTTGTAAAATTAAAAGAGCTACCTGACGACGCGCTTCAGTTTGAAAAAACATTATTTGCCGGCATTTTCAAAACGGGGGACACGGTAAAATTGAGTGATTTAAAAAATGTGCTATATACTACAATGAATGCTGCCAAATCCGAGTTGGAAGCAGAGATCAACAGGGACGATTATTATGTAAAATATTCGAGAGGCATGGGATGTTTATTTCCTTTTTTGGGCGCCGCAGTTTTATTTTTGGCAATTTTTTTCCTTGTACAGGGATGGCAGGAAAATCTGTGGCTCTGCGTTAGCCTTGCCGCATCAGGAATTATATTAATAGTTTTTGGTGCATTTATGTCGAAGAAAACAAAAAGAGGAACGTTGCTCTATCAGAAATTATTAGGCTTTAAAGAATTTATTAAATCCGTAGAAAAAGATCGTCTCCAGGAATTCTTAAAACAGGACGAAAATTATTTTGACAAGGTACTTCCTTATGCCATTGTGTTTGACGTAGCCGATAAATGGAAAGATAAATTAAAAGGATTAGACGTACCGCCTCCTAACTGGTATTCCGGAAATTATGCGGGCGCGAATTTTAACACGGCAATGTTTATGAGCAGCCTCGATCGTTCAATGAACGCGATGAGTAGTAGCTTTTACAGTTCGCCTCACAGCAGTGGCAGTAGTGGCGGCAGTTTCAGTGGCGGCGGAGGTTTTTCGGGGGGAGGATTTGGTGGCGGAGGTGGAAGCAGTTGGTAACAACACCGGCTCTTGCTAAATAGAAATTCGCTATAAAAGTTCGGTTACTGCGAAGCGATAATAAAACGTGTACCCTTTCCAGTTAGTAACTATTTATTCCAATATCTAAGCCAGTCAATCATGCGACTGGTGAATCCATATTCGTTATCAAACCAGGCAACTACTCTTACGTGATTATCAATCGCAGAAGTTTGTGTACCATCAATTATACAGGAATTGGTATTGCTTTTTATATCAAGAGATACCAGGGGTTCCTCGGTATAATCAAGAATTCCTTTGTACTCGGTTTGGGCCGCAGTTTTAAATAATTTATTAACTTCCAGGGTTGTGATGCTCTCTTTTAACTGAATAGTGAATTCGGCCATAGCGCCATTGGCTACCGGCACTCTTGTAGAGAAAACATTTATTTTATTTTGTAGAAAGGGAAATAACCGATCTAATGCGATATTCAGATCTATAGCCACAGGAATAATAGATTCAGAAGCTGCCCTGCCTCTGCGAAATTGAACATGAGCGGCATCCACCAGCGACTGCCTCGAAGTATAAGAATGAAGTATATTGATGTGTGCAGATCGTATTCCTATTGAATTTAAAATGTGAAGTATATGTACAGAGCAATTAGTCATGCAACCACCTGGAGAAAGAATATTTAAATGAGAAATGGATCCGTTTTGGTTATGGCCATAAACCAATAAGGGAATATCATCAGCGCCGGTGGTGGAGAGCAATACCTTTTTTGCGCCGGCCGTAAGATGTTTTGAAGCCGATATTTTGTCCGAAAATTTTCCCGAACATTCAAGCACTACATCTATATTCATCTCATCCCACGGCAGTTCTTCGGGATTTTCATTTTGAACATAAATGATTTTTTTATTGTTAATAATCAAAGACTGGCCCTCTGTCTTTATCTGATCCTTATAAGTGCCGTAAATGGAATCATATCTCAGAAGATAAGCCAGATTTTCGATGGGAATTAAATCATTAACCGCCAGCACTTCAAAGTTTTCAATCTCTATTAATCTTTTGAATAGCAAGCGTCCGATGCGCCCCATTCCGTTTATTGCAATTCGCATATTTTTTTACAAATATCTAAAAAATAGGATTGCGCGTATGTGGTAATTTTTTTGCTGTGGGTCGAGGGACAATTTAAGACTGGTGGTGACCTTGAATGCAATTGAGAGTTGTCATCTTATTTAGTTAAAAAAAAGGTGACATCATTTTTAAAAAAAAGTCATAATTCAGTTAAAGGCTTGTTCCCGTTGTTTCTGGTGATGTGTACGAAGTCTTATCCTTGAGGTGTCTGAATGCGTACCCAAAAGAAATATAAGACATCTGGCTCTTAGTAGGGATATAGTCTAAATTTGACACATTGATATGTTGGTTACCGGATTGTAAGAAGTCTGAAAGATAATAGCCAAATTTTAAATATTCACCTTCTTTAAATCTGACTTCGGCAAAGACGGACGGAAGAAAGATATTAGTGCGGTCGCTAAACCAGGTGTTCGTTTTTGATTTTGCATCATTTACGTAGACTTTTTGCTTATAGTTGATAGCAAATTCGGCCTCGGCTCCGATCGCAAAAAAGGTACCCGCCATATTTCCAAATTTAAAACCTACAGGAATGCCGATGGTATAAACTCTTTGTTTCACTTTTACCGAATCGTTTAATTTAGTAATGATACCTATGTTTCTTAAGGAGAGGCCTGTATAAAATCCCGCATGCTGGTTGAAGTCAATATGAAATTGCCCGCCCAGGTTAATGAACGGCGAGAAACGAACGACATTTTTTGGATCTAAATTCTCTGCTTCTACATTACCCCACGAGAGAATCGTTTCGGAAGCGCTTTCAAAATACATATCCTTCTTTGGTTTAGAAGACGAAACATCCTGCGCATTAATCTGTAGGCAGAAAAACAAAGCCGCAATCAAAACAGAGATCTTCTTTATCATTATTTTAAATTTGGGGCGAAAATAAAGGTTTTTTCTAATCAAACAATCATGACCGTGCAGGAAAAAAAAAAGAGTCAAAATATAATGAATTGCTAACCGCAGCACCCCACTCTTGTTATTGAAAAACGCAATTAAGAATCCAATTGTGTTGTCAAATAGAAGATAGAGACGCGTTTATTTTACCCCAAAAGTTTTCCTACCAATCCGCCTATAGAACTCATTCCTCTACCGCCATTAAGCATATTGAATAAGGAACCTAATCCGCCTCCACTTAATAATCCACCGCCTAATCCACCACCCGCACTTGTTGTATTAGCAGGTGAATTTTTACTCATCATTTTAGAGAGGATCAGTGGCGCCGCAATGCTTACCAGGCCTTTTAATAATCCGCCGGCATTGATACCATGAGATTGTAATTTATCGCCCAGCGAAGAAAGAAATGCAGGGTCTGTCACATTCCCAGGGGCCGTTCCACGCGCGTTTGCTTTTTCTGCTAATTGTCCGAGTAACCCCAATTGTGTCTCATTCACACCCAGGTAAGTGGCTATTTTCTGCACGCTTTTTTGCTCTGCTTCGT
>JAHEZA010000439.1 GCA_023251335.1 Chitinophagaceae bacterium
GCTTCAAACACAGCACAAATCGATACTTCAGAAGGATCGTGTCCGTATCTTACCAAAGATGAAAAAGGAAATATTATACTGAGCTGGATTAAAAAAACAAGCGATAGTAATCTTGTTTTCTCCTATGCCGTATCAAAAGATGAAGGAAAGACTTTCGGAAAGGCAATAGAAATTCCGGGAAGTAACAATATCCATCCGCATGGAGAAAATTTGCCAAAATAGTTTTTGGAAAAAACGGTGAAATTGTTGCTGCATGGGGCTCCGCCAATTCAAATGCTAAAAACGCCTATTCTGATTTAGTGTATTACGCACAATCTTTTGATAATGGAACTACATGGACCACAGCGCAAAAATTGGTGAAAGATACCGCAGGATATGACCAACGATATTTTGACATGGCTTTATTAAAAAATGGAAACATTGCCATCTGCTGGCTCGACAACAGGAAGAAAACAAAGGGCGAAGGTTCCGGATTATTTTTTGCTGAAACCACCGGCAATTCGGGATTTGAAAATGAGCACTTTGTAACCGGCCCCTGTTGCCCCTGTTGCAGGACTGATCTGTATGTAGATAGCAAAAGCAAGATCCATGTTCTTTACAGAGGAATTATTAACGATAGTATCCGGGATATGGAGCACGCAATATCCTCAGATAATGGAAAAACATTTTCCATGCCCGAAAGAATCAGTGACGATAATTGGGTTATTAACGGATGCCCTCATACCGGGCCCGCCATGACAGAAAATAAAGATGGTATTCAATTTACCTGGTTTACGGGCGGTAACAATGCCGGTGTTTATTATTGCTACTCAGGCAACGAAGGCAAAACATTTTCTGAAAGGGAACAGATTAGCGGCATGGCTTCAAGGCATTGCCAGATCGCATCAGTTAATAATGCGATTGCAATCGTATGGAATGAAAATTTTTCGAATGGAAACCTATCTTGTTCGAGAATAGGAATGGAAATAAGAAATGAAAAAGGCAATGATCGGGTAAAAAAATTCATTACATCTGAAAAGGGAGAAGCCAGCTTTCCAGTTATTAAAGCGGTTAATAAAAATGCAGCTTTGGTGGCTTATACCGAAAATATTAAGGGAAAAGATTTTGTCATGTACAAAAGAGTAGAATTATAAATTCATTATAAATTCAGACCAGGTTGAAAAATAACGTAACCTGGTTTTTTAGTAATTTGAAAAATCCTTTATTTGTTGCTTTACTGTTATTAACCATTCACGGTTGACCATTCATATCAACTATTTCCGCACCATTTTCTTCGCCACAATTATCATCCTTGGAGACTTTTTCACGTCGTAATGGCTAAAATCATAATCACCAAACACTTCCTGTATCTGCATCTGCTGGTATGCAAGCATCTCTGTAAAATCGCCATAAGAAAATTTGACAACTTTTTCCATGTACGTTAAAGGCTCTTTTAGCTGATGGCTTTCTATGACTATTTTTTTATAAATATGGGTTTCATCAAACCATCTCGAGATCTGGTAAATTACACCCTCAATCTCTATTTTAGAATCAGCAATGAGGTGCTCCTCCTCAAAATGTACATTGAAATAATCAATCACAAAAACACCGCCGGGTTTTAATGATTCTGAGATCGTCCTTATCGCATTATTATGTTCTCTTCTTGTATTGAAATATCCAAAGCTGGTAAAAAAATTAAACGCGTAATCGAAATAATTGATCCAAAACGGCAACCGCATATCATGCAGAAAAAAATGCAAATGATCATTTTCTTTTTCTTTGGCTATGCGAATACTTTCCTGTGACAAATCAATACCGGTAACATCGAAGCCTTTTGTTGCCAGTTGAATAGAATGCCGGCCTCTGCCACAACCTATATCCAGCATTAAGGATTCTTTCGGAGGTTTTAAATAGGAAACAAGTTTATCAATAAAATCCGTAGCCTCCTTTCTATCTCTTTTAAAATATAACTGATAATAATACGGTGAATTAAACCATTCCTCGTACCAGTGTTTTGTCGCTTTCATTTCAATTAAAATATTTAAGCAAATGTAAAAAGTTTATGACGCTGATGAATAAAAGGCAGGGATTCTCATTATTTATTTTTCTGAGTCGTAAATACATAGTTTCCTGAATGAACCTTAATTAAATAGGCATCATTTTTATATCCGAGATTTTCAATTCCTTTAACCTGCGATATCGGAACCTTTCCTTCAGTGATTTCTTCATTTTCCTTTCCGGGAATATATACCGTGGCTGTGGTGTTAAAAGGAACTTCAATTTTTAAAGTAAATTGCCCATTATCATTTTTCCATTCAGAAGAAATCGTTCCCCTCATTGTTTCTATCCGCGATTTTGCTGAACCGAGACTATCTAAAAGTTGTGGCTTCAAGATAAACGAGGAAAACGCAGGATTCTTTTCATCCGGTTGAATACCTGCAATGTGTCTATAAAACCACGCGTCAATACTACCCATCATCACATGGTTTTTCGATTGTTTCAACGTCCAGAATTCGCACATCGTCGTATATAGTTGCACCATATTGTTCCAACTTGGCGCACTTTTTTTATTGATGATTCCCCAGGCTACGTCAGCCCGTCCAAATTGCGCCAGTGCTTCGGGCATGTATTTAGTTCCCAGCACACCCGTAGTCAGGTGTGTATTGTTGTTCACTATAATGTCTTTCACCAGGTTATTCAACACGCGCGATTCCAGGTTTTCCGGAACAATTCCAAGATACAATGGAAATGCATTCGCCATCTGGCTACCATCTTCGTAATTGGCCGTTCCGGTATTTAGAAATTTTGCATTGTATTTTTCCCGGACGCCTTCAGCCAATTTTCCGAAATGCGCCTCATCTGCGGTGTTTTTAAGTATGGCAGCCACTTTCGACATAATTTTTGCATTCCAGAAATAATAAGCTGTAGGTACAGATTTTGGATTGCCCTCTTTCCAGTCTTTTACCATGCTTCCCCAGTCGCCAATCCATCCCGAAGGCAAAATCAAATCAGTCGCCAGGCTGTCCAGGAAATTCATGTAACGTTTCATGGCTTGATAGTTTTCTGCCAGAATGCGCTTATCTCCGTAATTGACGTAATATTTCCAGAGCATGACCAGGTAAGTGCTGCTCCACTCAATTCCCTCATCTTTGATGTAGGGGCGTGGCGAAATGACCGGGATATCGCCCGTTTTTTCATCCTGATTTTGACGAATTCCATCCAACCAATTTTTGTAAAACAACGCCATATTGAAGTTGAACATCGCTTCGTCGGCAGTAACCTGCGCATCGCCAAACCAACCAAGGCGTTCGTCGCGCTGCGGACAATCCATCGGGTAGCCCAGCATGTTA
>JAHEZA010000440.1 GCA_023251335.1 Chitinophagaceae bacterium
TATTGCCTTTAATTCGTTACGGAAGTAAAATATATTATTTTAATTAATATATTTATTTGTGAATCAATTCTGTTTAAAATAGAAAGTAAATTCCTTCTATTTGTTTGTTTACTATCAGGGAACATTATCCTGATAACGAATAAATAATATTTATCGGTTAAAAATATTTTTGAAGCGCAGGAGAAGGATGACAGACATTTAAATATCGATTGCCTGGGCGACTCTTTCTCCATCCATGGCAGCGCTTACAATACCTCCGGCATATCCGGCGCCCTCCCCACAAGGAAAAAGATTGATGATAGATGGATGGTGCAACCTCTTTTCATCCCTTGGAATTCTTACAGGTGAAGAAGTTCTGCTTTCTGTAGCTACCAGCACAGCTTCATTGGTAAAATAATTGGAAAACTTATTTTTGGCCGGCATTTTCTTACCAAATGACCTTAGCGCTATTTGCAATCTATCGTTAATAAACGGCGGCAAGGCTTCGTTCAATAAGGCTGATTGGATACCAGGTAAATAGGAACACCCCGGCAAGGACCGGGAAAATTTCTCCTCAGTAAAATCCACCATACGCTGAGCCGGTGCTACAAATTTACCTCCACCTGCCAAAAATGATTTTTCTTCTACCTCTTTTTGAAAATACATCATTAACAGTGGGGACTTAAAATCATGATGTTTATTTTTTTTATCAGAATAATATTTGGCGACGTCCTCCTTTTCTACCTGCACCACCATACCGCTATTGGCATAAGGATTATTTCTTTTTGATGGGCTCCATCCATTAACTACTAATTCGTTCTCGTTGGTAGCTGCGGGCGCAATGATTCCACCGGGGCACATGCAAAATGAAAATACCCCTCTACCTTCCACCCGTTCCACAAAGCTATATGACGCAGGCGGCAGCAAACCTTCTTTATTGATAGAGCCGCCATATTGAATAGAATTAATTAATTCCTGGGGATGTTCTATTCTTACTCCTAATGCAAATCCCTTCGCAATTATTTCAATATTTTTCTGGTGCAATAATTTAAAAATATCCCGGGCAGAATGGCCCGTTGCAAGAATAAAAGCATCTCCGGGAAAAATTTCGCCATCGGCAGTTTTAACTAATTTTATTTTATTCTTTTCGACAGTAAAATCGGTGATTTTTTTTTCAAAATGAAATTCTCCGCCACAATCCATTATGCGTTTACGCATTGCCGTTATGATGGCAGGGAGTTTGTTTGTGCCAATGTGCGGATGCGCTTCATATAAAATGTTTTCCTCCGCGCCAAAATGAACAAAAAGATTCAGTATTCGGTTAATGTCGCCACGCTTGTTGCTCCTGGTATATAATTTTCCATCACTGTAGGTACCGGCACCACCTTCACCAAAACAATAATTACTTTCTGTATTTATAAGCCCCTCCTTGTTCAGAACAGCCAGGTCTCTTCTTCTTGCCCTTACTTCTTTGCCTCTTTCTAATATGATGGGTTTTATTCCCAATTCTATTAGTTGCAACGCTGCAAAAATTCCTGCCGGCCCACCACCAATGATAATTACTTTTTTTGCAGCCCCGCCTACGTTCTGAAAATCAAAATTCTGTAATGTTCTTTTATGAAATGGTTCATTAATAAATACATGCACTGTATGGTTTATCCATATAATTTTGCCTCTTGCGTCAATCGATTTTTTGAGGATATGGTACCCGGTAATTTCAGAAACTTTTTTTCCTGTTGTTTTTGCAATGTGCTCAGTAAATGCCTCATGTGAAGAAGCCTGGGATGGAAGAAGCCTGAGTGTAAGTTTTTCCTGCATAAATAAAAGTGCCAGGTTTTTATCCTGAAAACTTAAAATGTTCGCGATTGGCGAATCCTTATGAATTGAATTTTGTTAGATCAATTATTTAAAAGGGCAAGTCATCAATTGTTTCCTGCGAAGCGGAAGTGAACGTATCCAATGGCTCAAGGTGATCGTCGTCTGAAGACGCATCAGTGCCGGGTTTTAACACTTGTTCAATGCGCCATGCATCCAGATTATTGAAGTAAGAAACGCGTCCGTCTTTTTCCCATTTGCTTCCGCGAATGTTGAAATAGACTTTTATTTCATCGCCTTGATTTACTCTGTCGATAATGCCGGTGCGATCCTGCACGCTTTGAAATTTTATATAGTTGGTCACTAACTTGCCGTTAATGTCTTCAGATTTCTCTACCACAAATTCGCGTATTTTAAATGTCTCCGTGCGTTGTATGGTATCGAATTTTATCGCTAATTTTCCAGTTAATTCATAACTCATAACTATTCATTTTTTTTAAAGATAAAGTCATTTAATTTAAAACCCACTAAAGAAAATTATAAAGTCAAAAAATGTTTTGCACATTTTTATTATCTGGTTAAAAATAATTTTTGGAGGATAAAAGGGGTTGATTTTTTTTTTATAACTTAGAAACATCCTGAGAAAAACAGTTGAATCCAATGCAGGCTTACCTTTTGAAATAACCTGGAAAAACAAAATGAAAATTCTTCTATTTTTCTGGCCCTAAATAAATGTTTAACTGTAAAAAAACCTTGAATAAAAAATTTTTTTTTCAACAAATTCTTTTGATATTCGCTGTGTTGTTGTTGAAATTTTTTACAATTTATTTTGTTTGAATTTTTTTAACGAATCCCTCAGAACACCCTTTTTCTAAAACAGATAAAACGGCTTACGGAAAATAATGGATAATGCTTGCGAAACAGTTTGGGGTAATTGTCTCAATATAATTAAAGATATAGTTGAGTGGCAACATTACAAAACATGGTTCGAGCCAATCAAACCGGTTAATTTAGAAAATAACATTTTAACGATACAGGTACCCAGCCAGTTTTTTTATGAATATATTGAAGAGCATTACGTAACCCTTCTTGCAAAAACATTGAAGCGGGAACTGGGTAAAAATGCCATGCTGGAATACCGTATTATGGTGGATAGTGGCAACAGTAAAAACAAACCGGTTACCATGGATGTACCCGGACACGGTTATAAATCTTATTCTAACAACGAAATGGATTTCCCTTTAGTCATAACCAATCCTGTTAAGAACCCATTTGTAATTCCGGGTCTTAAAAAGATGCAGATTGATCCGCAGCTCAACGCTTCCTATACCTTCGAATCGTATATAGAAGGAAATTGTAACAGAGTAGCGAGACGTGCCGGCAAAACGGTGGCGGAAAAACCGGGGAGTACTTCATTTAATCCGTTAGTAATTTATGGCGGAGTAGGGTTAGGTAAAACTCACCTGGCTCAGGCTATTGGCAACGAAGTAAAAAGATTGCATAATAATAAAGTCGTCTTATATGTCAGTTCT
>JAHEZA010000441.1 GCA_023251335.1 Chitinophagaceae bacterium
ATTCTAAGACGTTGAAAAAAGATATCACCACACTTGGCGATAAAAATGCTGACTTGCAGGTGACGCAGTATAACGCAAATGTGCAGCCTTATTATTTCTTTTTGGATGCCAATGAAAACCGACTGGAACCCGAAGGATATGGCTACGACCCAAGTGTTGAAAAGTTTAAGAACATGCTGGATGATGTAGTGGCTAAATACAATGCGAAAAAGTAACAGTCAGCCAACAAATAAAGCAGATTTTCATTTAGTAGGGACAGGTCGCGACCTGTCCCTACCTATTTTCAGAACACATATACATCCAAATTGCAACCGTTTCCGACGGGAGAGCCATCAATAACAATGTATGGGGTAAAAACAAATACACCAATTTCCTTTGGCGTGCCTCTGCCAATTAATTGAACTTTCTGCAATCCGGTCGTAATAAAATTTCCTGTGCGTGAAAATGTAATCCCGTTTACCGTGTTTGTGTTGATATTAAAATCTCCCGGTGCATTCACATTTACCGTAACCACGATAACATTGTTGTTTAATGGCGTGCCGTGATAATAAGAACCCGGCGCCAGGTAGTTGCCGCATGTGCCGTCCGCATTGGTGGCCAACTCGTATGATGCAGTCGGTTCTTTGTTGGTAACGGTTACATCAAAAGTGCAGGATGAAAATCCGGTATTGGGTGTGAAAACAAATGTTCCATTGCTTAACGGTTTTCCTGTCCCCTGCAAAATAACTTCCTGGCTGCCCGTAGAAGTAAACGTTCCGGATTTGGAAAAGCTGATTCCATCAATCGTTTCGGTTTTTATAGAATAAGGACCAACAGTGGTAACGTTGACCATTACACTGACTGTATTATCAATATTTAATGCAATTCCCGGGTTATAGTTTCCATTTAATACAAAATCAAAGCATGAATTTGGCGCACCTTCCAATACGAAATTTTCCGGTTGTTGGGCACCGTTAGCCGGGCCGCCTTCATAGCTATATTCCTTTTGGCAAGATGTAGCTAAAAAGAAAAGCCAGGTAATAAAAAATAAAACAGTTGCATTCTTCATCTGAAGCTTAATTTTTTAAGCAAGCATAAAATTAAGCTGATTTTTCATAATACTTGTCCTTCCTTAAAATAAGAAAACTGCAATTTTGTTGCTTTACTGTCAACACCATGCACGCAATGAAAAGAAAAGATAAATTTCTAATTTCAAAGATCACCCTTTCCACCAATTATCATTCGGTGTGAAATCCATAAAAATCCCGCCGTCTAATTGAACGGATTTTATTATTTTATCTGCAGATAGTTTAAACACCTGTACTTTTTCATTTTTTTGCCAAACCGCTGGTGATTGATGGACAGTAGCTATTTGTCCGTCGGCATACACAATTCTTAAATCGAATGGAATGGCAAACCCGCCAACATTTTTAACCGTTACCGTATAAAAATCTTTTTCTCTTTTTATGGTGTCCATTTTTAGGTCGATATAATGATTGGTAAAAAACCAATTTTTGAAAAACCAATTGAGGTTTTGGCCGGCGCCCGCGCTCATAGCATTGAAATAATCCCACGGAATAGGATGTTTCCCATTCCATTCGTCCATATAATGATGCAATGCTTTTTTGAACAAAGAATCTCCCAACATATCTTTTAAGGCAAGATAACTTAAAGAAGCTTTACCATAAGAGTTGTTGCCATACCCTGCGTCGCTTACCTGTGTTGACATAGAAATGATTGGCTGGTCTTCTTCAGCAGAGGCATCGTGGATGTAACGACTGATCCGAAACATTTTATAAACAGAGTCGGCATGTTTTTTTCCAAATTCTTCCTGGCCTATCAGGTATTCAAAAGTAGTGGCCCAACCCTCATCCATAAACGCATATCTTTTTTCATTGATGCCCATGAAAAAAGGAAAATAAGTGTGCGCTATTTCATGATCCTGCACCATTTGTGAAAACTTAAAGTCTTTGGTGGTACCATCATTTATCATCATAGGATATTCCATATCGGCATGCCCCTGGAAGGAAGTCATTTTTGGAAATGGATAAGAAACTCCCGGCCATTGCGACGAAAAATACTCCAGTGAATGTTGCGCCCATTTTGCATAATGATGAAAATCTTTCGCGGTATCGTTGTATGCTGCCTGAACACTTGCTCTGCGATTGGTTAGCGTATCTACCAGCGCACTGGTGCCGTCCCACACATAATTTTTACTTACGGCAAAACAAACATCTGTGATGTGCATTGAATTAAATTTCCAAGTGTTCCAATCATTTTGTTTCGTTACTTTTCCATCCTGCATTTCTTTGAAATTTGCAATGTGAATTACATCTTTAGCAATATAAGAATCTTTTAAACGTTTGGCTATAGCCGGTTGCAGCACTTCGTCGGGGTTTTCTAAATCGCCTGTAGCCCACACTACATAGTCTTTTGGCACTTTTACCGACAATTGATAATCATTAAAATCATTATAGAATTCCTGCCGGCCGGTGTGAGGAAGAAAATCCCATCCGTTATAATCATCATAAACCGAAACCCTCGGATAGCAATATGCTACATAAAAAGTGGTACTATCAATTTGTCCTTCGCGCCCGTCCTGTTTGGATAAAGGATAGTTCCAGGCAATATTCAATTCTACTGATGAATGTGGCAATAGAGGTTGTTTTAATCGTACGGCACCCACCGTTCCCCAGTTTTTACTGTCCACCTCATAAGGTTCATTATCCACTGAGAATGATTGTATATCCAGACCCGTAGTAAAAAAGTCATCGTTTGTATAATTTCCCCGTGGTGATTCAGGCTTGTGTACATTATTCACAAACCGGATAGCCAGCATCCTTAATGTATCGGGGCTGTTGTTGGAATAAACAATCTTTTCCACGCCTGATACTATTTTTGTTTCGGGGGTTATGGTAACATTAATGTCGTATTTCCCTTTGTTTTGCCAGTAATTTTCCCCTGGCTTTCCGTCTAATGTGCGCGTTCCTTTTTCAACAGCAATTTTGATATTCCTTGGCATGTATAGTTGCTGTGCAAGCAATAAATTTCCGCTAATGATAAAAAGCATTGTTATTGATAGAGTAAATTTTTTCATGAAAATATTTTTTGATTTTAAAGGATAAAAGTAAGAAAGCAAACCCTAAGAGTTTGAAAATTTTTGATAGATGGTTGGAAAGCGATGTGTAGCAGACAAACAAATAATAATGATTTTTGTTTTCTGAAATTTTTATGCTGTTGATGAGGGGCATTAGCGATAGCATGGATTTTACGCCGAACGAGGGTAGGAGTAAGATTATTGATTATTATAATCCCATATATTGAAGAACCAGGCCGCCAATAGC
>JAHEZA010000442.1 GCA_023251335.1 Chitinophagaceae bacterium
CCGGCGCGCTCACCAGCGGCATAGAAAGAATTTCGAGTTCTACTGCCGGGAATCCCAACAATGATATCGATTCTATCAAGCGCAAATCATTAGGTGGCGCTGATGCCTGGAATCCAAATTCTTATATCAATATCTGGGTAGGCAATATAGCGAATGATGCGGGCACACTGGGTTATACCCAAATACCGGGGAGCGGCGTTCCGGCGGATGATGGTGTCTTTTGTAATGTGATAGGTTTTGGGGTCGGTAATTGCAATGCAGGTTCTTATAACAAAGGCCGTACAGTAGTTCATGAAATGGGTCATTATTTTGGACTTAATCATATCTGGGGCGATGATGAAAATGACACAGACAAATGCTCAGGCGATGACTTTCGTGCACTCACCGACGATGGCTCTACTTACACATTGCCGCTGACATTATACAACCCACACGGAAAAGGAAATACATCAGATGATATCGGGGACACGCCTAACCAATCCATTGCTATCACGGATTGCTCATCAGGGATTGTTACGGATGCATGTTCCCCTTCTGCGCCCGGTATTCTTTACCAGGATTTTATGGATTACACCATGGATGATTGCTATAGCATGTTTACCAACAAACAGGTAGCGCGTATGGAATATGTGTTGGAAACTTACAGAAACGGACTGATAACTTCGACTGGTGGGACGACGCCCGCAGGGGCTGCAACAAGGGATGCTGCACCCATATATTCTGTAAACCCGGGTGGACTGGAGGTTTCAGGCTGTTCTTCAATTTATCATCCTTCTTTATTGACCTGCGCGGGAAACATCACACCCATGATGGTTATAGAAAATAAAGGTGTAAATACCATCACATCATTAACGGTTGGATACCGGCTCAATGGAGGCGCAGCGGTAACAATGAACATCAATTCAAATCTATTGCCAGGCGCTATTAAACAGGTTAGCTTTCCTGCTGTTGCGTTGGCTATAGGAAATTATACTTTCAAATTTTTCACCGCAAATGTAAACGGAAGCGGAACAGACCAGGTACCTTCCAACGATACCTTGTCAGCAACACTAAGTATCCCAAACCCGGTTGCATTGCCGGTTTCGCAAGGTTTTGAAAATGGTGTGTTCCCTCCTTCGGGATGGAGCCTGGTCAACACAGACAATAATAACGCGTGGGAACTTACTACGCCGGGTAGCAACAGCACACATTCTATCTTCATTGATAATTATGATAATAGAAATGCCAATCAACCAGATGAAATTCGCACACCAAAAATAAACCTGGCAAACGCTGACCCGGTTGTAATTCAGTTTGATCTCGCGCATAAGAATTATCCGGATCCTGATTACAAGGACAAGCTCCAGGTGTTGGTATCCAATGATTGCGGAGCAACTTTTTCTGTCTTTTTTGATAAGGCCGGCGCAGCGCTTTCTACCGCAGGTTCTACATCTGACGGGTATTTTAATCCTGCACCCGGTGATTGGAAAACACAAAAAATTATAGTAGATGGAACCCTTCTTAGCGCCGGAAATATTATCGTCTCTTTTAAGAATACCAGCGACTATGGCAATAATATTTTTATTGACAACATTAATATTACACAGGAAAAATCACGCGACCTGACAGTAACAGCTGTTAATCCTCCTTCGGCCACATCATGTGAAGAACCTGTTGTTCCCGTGGCTACCATAAAAAATGTAGGATTTTCTGCCATTACCGGTTTCAAAGTTTCATACAACATCGACAACGGAACGCCTTCTCAAACTATCATCACCGGTATATCGCTTGCATCAGAAGCACAAATGAATGTTCCATTAAACACGTTTACTCCTTCCGGCGGGCAACATGTGATTACCGTGTTTAGCGTTGAGCCCATTTCATCAACCGGGACAGGTGATGAAAATGTTTTGAATGACACGCTGCGAAAATCATTTTATGTAACAGGAAAAACTGACCCTCCGGTAGCAACCGGCTTCGAAGACGCAATCTTTCCACCGGCAACATGGTCCATAGAAAATCCTGACGGGAACATTACCTGGGAAAGAACAACAGCGGCTGCAAAGACCGGAAACGCTTCAATGGTAATTAGAAATTATGATTACGCCTTTACCGGCACCACAGATAAATTTATTTCTTCCCTTGTCTCAGGTACGGCTGCTTATGATTCCATGTATGTTTCATTTGATTATGCTTACGCGAAAGGCAGCTCATCAACCCTGGCAGACACATTAGAATTGCAGGTGACTACTGATTGCGGTCAGACGTTCACTACTGTTTGGAAAAAATGGGGAGCCGGTTTGCAAACTGTAAGCAGTGTTGGCGGAGGTGGCTTTGTCCCCGCAGCTAATGCCTGGGCCAATGTAAATCTGAATTTGTTCCAATATGTAAATACACAGAATTTTCAAATGTATTTTGTTGCCAAAGGAAATCGCCAGAATAATCTTTACATTGATAACATTAATATATACGGCATCAATGTTCCTGCGCGGCTGAAGGCACAGGGTTATTTAATTTATCCGAATCCTTTCAGGCAGCAATTTATTGTTAGGAATTATGAAGTGCCGATACACCTGGAGAGCGTGCGTGTTTACAATACAGCGGGGCAATTAGTTTGGTCGCAGCAATACAGCGGGAATGCGTCCACAGAAATTCCGGTGGATATGAGTAATGTGCCTGCTGGTGTTTATTACGTAAGGCTTTTTTATACTGATAAGTCGGTGGTGCAGAAAATAGTAAAGCAATAAATTTGGCAAATTCCTATTTAGGGTTTTGCTTTTGCCACTTTAATACTATCGCACTGAATCCAGCCTTATTTGTATTTTTTCAAAAAAAATCATTTGAGAAGCCGCAGCATTACTACTTCATGTTTTTGTAATGTGCTCAAAAATCTATTGACACCACTTTTCGTTTCCTTGCTCCATAAGTCTTTTGTATGGTATGTACCTTCAATTCCAATTTTGGAAAATGAAACATCGGCTTTTACCGGCACCGGCCCACGGTTAAAAAAAATAACTGCGTAATCGCCGCCCTTCAGGGGTTTTGTCCACACTTCAAAATTTCCTTCGTCTAATTTTTTACTTCCCTGGATGCCAAGCGGATCCTGATCTACAGCGATCACTTCTTTATTGGTGAGAATGCTTTTTGTGGTGTCCGACATAGTAGTCAGGTCATTGCCTGCCATCAGCGGAGCGGCCAGCAGGCACCAGAAACTGAAATGCGCCTTTGATTCATCGTAAGTGAGATTTCCGTTACCGACTTCCAGCATATCGGGATCATTCCAATGTCCGGGCCCGGAAAATTTTTCCAGCCCTTCCTGCTGGTCTAATATCAACACCCAA
>JAHEZA010000443.1 GCA_023251335.1 Chitinophagaceae bacterium
CGGCACGTTTGTATAAGTTATTACACGGCCCGGATTTTTCCCTGGTAAAATATTCTATTGGCCATGCTTTCGATTTTATAAAAGGAATGAAGCAAATTGTGTCAGTATTTTTGAATGATGATACGCCCTCAAATTTCAAAAAACAATTGCAGAAAGCAGAAATATTAACTGAAAAAACGCAATTTCTGGTCGTTGCTCAGAAAGAAAAAGCGGAGGAAATGTCTAATGCCGAAATGCTTGCGCTGGCTTATTTCATTCGCTATCATTACAAGCAAAATTTTTTGGAGCTTATCAATATTTATGCGCTGATGGATGCCTGGTACGGAATGGCAATGGCAGTGAACGAATATAAATTGGCTTTTCCTGTTTTCATTTCTTCGAATAACCCTACATTGAAATCAAAACAACTTTATCATATTTTGCTAAACGAACCCGTGGCTTATGATATTGAATTAAATCAGCAACACAATTTTATTTTCCTGACCGGCGCTAATATGGCCGGGAAGAGCACTTTTATAAAAGCCGTTGGCAGTTCAGTTTTTTTGGCCCATATCGGGATGGGCGTACCCGCCGAAACAATGGAACTATCATTGTTTGATGGTCTGTTAAGCAACATCAATGTGGAAGACAATATCTCAAGAGGCGAAAGCTTTTTTTATAATGAAGTGCAGCGTATAAAAAATACCATCATGAAAGTAAATGATGGGCGAAAATGGCTGATATTGATAGACGAAATATTTAAAGGAACGAACGTGCAGGATGCCATGAAATGCAGCACCGTAGTGATTGAGGGGCTAATTAAGATAAAAGGCTCGCTCTTTATTTTGTCGACCCATCTTTATGAAATAAGCGAACATTTAAAAGATTTTCCGAACATTGATTTTAAATATTTTGAAACTCAGGTTTCAGATGAAACGCTCTTGTTTAATTACCAATTGAAAGATGGCGTCAGCAATGACCGGTTAGGATATTTAATATTGAAAAAAGAAAAAGTAATTGAATTACTGGAAGGGTTGTGATCATTTTGAAAAGCAAAATTCAGCTCGCTCTCTCGAATAAAAAATGTCATTTTTTGTTGATTCACTGATGTAGCTAAAGCCAGGAAGGTTTATTTGAAATTTGGTAATTTTTATTGGCTCCGAAACCCTCCCTGGTTTGTCGGTCGCCTGAATTAAAAAAGTGATTTTTTGCCTGCCTGCTGCCGAATACAAATCGGTTTGCTGTTAATCAATATCAATGTAACCTCTTGGCCGCCTTCTTCCCTGTTTTATCATGCTCTTTTCTTTTTTTGATTTGATCCTTCTTTCTTTTGACGCTTTGGTGGGTTTGGTTGGTTTGCGTTTTTTTCTTTTTATCAGCGCATTAGTAATCAATAAATGAATTTTTACAATTACATCTTCCTTGTTGCCCAGTTGGGTTCTTTCGGCCTGGCTTTTCACCAGCAAATACCCTTCTTTGGTAATTTTATTGGCTAATTTTTCCCTGATAATCTCTTTTTGTTTATCCGTTAATATTTGTGATGATTCCAGATGAAACCATCCTTCAACCATGGTTTCCACCTTGTTTACGTTTTGCCCTCCTTTACCTCCACTGCGGGCTGTTTTAAATTTTATTTCGTTCAAAACATTTATCATAATTATAAAAATACAAAAAATTAGAAGTTTACTTTTCCCAGGTTCATCTTACTTCCATTAAATTCGTAATTTGTACCAATAATTTTTATAAGAGCAAAAAAAAATACATTTTTGCATATAACCATCAGTGAATGAATTTAAAAGAGATATATCCGTCCATCTGTGAAAGGAAGGCTAGCGGCAAAAAGTCTTTCGCGGTTTTGGTAGATCCCGATAACGTGGACGACCAAAAAATACACAAGGTGATTGAACTTGCTATGGCCGCCGGTGTGGATTATTTTTTAGTCGGTGGAAGCCTTGTTATTTCAAACTACTTAGATGAATGTGTGAAGATCATAAAACACAGTTGCTCTATCCCGGTTTTGTTATTCCCCGGAAGCCCGGCCCATGTTTCAAAATACGCAGACGCTTTGCTTTATCTGTCACTAATCAGTGGAAGAAATCCGGAATTATTAATTGGTCAGCACGTAGTAAGCGCACCGGCGATAAAGAAAACCGGTTTGGAGATTATCAGCACCGGCTACATGGTGATTGATGGTGGAGCACCCACCACGGTTTCTTACATTTCCAATGCTTCTCCCTTGCCTGCAGATAAAAACGAAATCGCTATGTGTACGGCTATGGCCGGAGAAATGCTGGGGATGAAATTAATTTACATGGATGCCGGAAGCGGCGCGAAAGTGCCTATCAAAGAAAGTATGATCGCCCGGGTTTCAAAAAGTATTGAGGTGCCGTTAATTATTGGAGGTGGCATTACCGATCCTGAAAAAGCCTACCTAAATTGCAAAGCCGGCGCCGATATAATTGTAGTAGGCAATGCCATAGAAAAAGATGAATCACTTATCATGGAAATGGCCTCGGCCGTGCATTCTGTGGCGGTGAAGGTTAGTTAATTGGTTTATCTGTTAATTGGTTCATTTGTAACCTGCCCGATATGTGATTCAATAGCGCATCATTTCTTCTCCACCCTCGTCGGCGTATCTTTTCCACTCACAATCGTTTTGCTGCTAATGGCAATCGCCTTTATAATTTCCGCCATATTGTTCATATCCAACGTGGCGATTTCATCGCTTTGTTTGTGATAATTAGCTTCATTATCCATTTTGGAAGTGCTGATCGTGTGTGCAGGAACGCCAAGCGCAGCAAGGGTTGCATTATCTGAGCGATAAAATAAATTTTGTTGCGGATAAGGATCCGGTTCAAAATGAAAATTGCTTCCCTTTAAATTTGATTGCAATATTTTACCAAAGTCTGATTTTTCATAACCCGTAATGTAAGCGCTGTTATTACCCCATTTACTATCAGTTCCAATCATCTCAATATTAAACATGGCAACTACTTTATCAGGATCAAGCTGCCTGGAAAAATATTGGGAACCAAAGCCGCCAATTTCTTCTGCGGTAAATGTTACAAAAATTAAAGTGCGTTCATTATTATTCAATTGGCTGAAATAATTTGCCAGCATAATTACTGCCGTGGTTCCGGCTGCATCGTCGTTTGCACCATTATAAATTGAGTCTCCTTTCGCATCCGGTTTGCCAACCCCCAGATGGTCATAATGTGCAGAAAAAACAACATATTCATCCTTCTTGCTTTTGCCAGGCAGCACACCCACCACGTTTGCCAGTGATGCCGACGTGATTTCATTTTTTATTTCAAAATGATACATCGAAGGATTTTCATTG
>JAHEZA010000048.1 GCA_023251335.1 Chitinophagaceae bacterium
GGCGATGTGGTAAAGCGCCAGGGCGAAGGCGGAACCGCTACCTTCACTGTCCGTAAAATTAGCGATGGCGTCGTAGTAGAAAGATTATTCCCTTTCTTTTCACCAAACATTGAAAGCATCAAACTTCATAAAGTGGGCAAGGTACGTCGTGCTAAATTATATTTCCTTCGCGAAAGAAGCGGAAAAAGTGCAAGGATTAAGGAGAAACGAATTAAATAGAACTTTTCAATTATTTTTTAAACCGGAAACTTTTCATTTCCGGTTTTTTTATATATTTTGTTGATGTAAATAAAATCGCCTATCGAATAAATGCTACTTTACCATTTTTCGGGTAATGAAAAATAAACACGTAATAGCAATTCTGATTTTAGTTTTAATGATGTCCTGCACAAGAGGGATTACTCCATACCAGGCCGCCCATGGCAAAGCAAAATGTGGCCGTTACCTAAAATAATTTTTTGAATCTCTGCAGTTTCATAAAACCGGAGGTCCGAATTAGTAAGGTAATATTTATAAACTATCTTTGCATTCTAATAATTAATTTAAATGACTTTTCTATTAATCAAATCCCAATTTTTGTGGGCAATGCCAGGTGGCACTGAATGGCTTTTAATTCTCCTGGTAGTCCTTTTATTTTTTGGAGGTAAAAAGATTCCTGATTTAATGAGAGGAATCGGTAAAGGCGTTAAAGAATTTAATGATGCCAAAGAAAATATGAAAGGCGAAATTAATGCCGGCACGAAAGAAAAAGATGCCACGTCTGCGCCCAAAAAAAGTGAAACAAGCAAATAGCAATTAAAATTCTATCGCAATAGGTTGAGATGTGCATCTGAACAAGGATGAGCATCTGAACCTTTTTTATTAAATTAAATCCCATTGTACTCCTACAAAAATATTTCAGATTACCATCAACAGTTAAGGAATGATGAAATTTCATGCTTAGAGGCAGTTGAATATTTTCTTCAAAAAATAAAAGATAACAGCAATCTGAATGCTTTCGTTGAAGTTTATGAAGATGAAAGCCGGGAACGTGCTAAATTTTTAGACGCAAGAAGAAAGTCGGGGGCAACTACTGGAAAATTATACGGGGTCATAATCGCCTTGAAAGATGTTATTTGCTTTCAAGGACATAAACTGAGTGCGGCTTCGAAAATCCTTAATGGCTTTACTTCAATTTACAATTCAACTGCTGTTGAAAATTTATTGAAGGAAGACGCAATTATCATTGGCAATTGCAATTGTGATGAATTTGCAATGGGAAGCACAAATGAAAATTCCTTTTATGGACGTGTAAAAAATGCGTTAGATGAAACTAAAGTATCTGGAGGTTCTTCAGGGGGCTCGGCGGTTGCCGTTCAGGCGGGTTTGTGTATGGCCAGTTTAGGAAGTGATACCGGCGGATCGGTAAGGCAACCAGCTGATTTTTGTGGAATTGTAGGCATGAAGCCTTCTTATGGGACTATTTCGAGGCATGGATTAATTGCTTACGCGTCATCGTTCGACCAAATTGGAATTTTTGCAAATAACGTAGAAGATGTTTCTAATATTCTGGAAACTATAAGTGGCCCTGATAAATTCGATAGTACAGTAAAACAACAAAAAACAGTTAATATTATTTTCAATCGGCCAGAAGAAAAAGTCGGTTTTCCGAAATACAAAATCGCTCTGTTTAAGAACGCGATGACACACGAAAGCCTGGATTCTGAAATTAAAACAGAAATCTACAATTTAGCAGAGAGTTTAAGAAATGATGGAAATATTATTGAAGAAATAGATTTTGACCTGATAGATTTTATTGTTCCAGCTTACTATATTTTAACCACAGCAGAAGCATCGTCTAACCTTTCCCGTTATGATGGAGTAAGGTATGGATACCATAATTCAGAAAACGAAACAGATCTCAATACTTTCTATAAAAAAACCAGGGGCCTTGGATTTGGTAAAGAAGTAAAAAAAAGAATTATGCTGGGCACCTTCGTTCTAAGCGAAGGATATTATGATGCCTACTTTACAAAAGCTCAGCAAGTAAGAAAACTATTAGTCTCGCGTACAAGAGACATCTTTCAAAAATTTGATGCGATACTATTGCCCACCGCACCATCTACAGCATTTGATGCAGGAGGTATGAAGAAGGACTCGATTGCAATGTATTTAGCGGATATTTATACTGTTTACGCCAACCTCGCCGGCATTCCCGGCATTTCCTTACCACTTTTTAAACATTCTGACAACATGCCTTTCGGTGCTCAAATACTTACCAGTAAATATAATGAACGTACACTGCTCGAGCTT
Source organism: Chitinophagaceae bacterium (assembly GCA_023251335.1). Lineage (GTDB taxonomy): Bacteria > Bacteroidota > Bacteroidia > Chitinophagales > Chitinophagaceae > Ginsengibacter. The sequence goes on from JAHEZA010000048.1 coordinate 2,293, forward strand.
TCGGAGATGATTTTAAAAAAATATAAACGATATTAGAATAATGAAAAGATGCTTTTTTTTATTAACCTTTCTTTCGGTTCTGATTAGTTTCAACAATGCCGCATGGGGCCAGACATCAGCTTCCATCAAAGATACGACTCATCAGCAAATAGATACAAGCAGCAAGGTAGAAGACAGAATAATTGACGAAGTAATCGAATCAAAAAAGCCCATTAAAAAAGAAAAAGTAAGTTACTTAAGCCAGGCAACACAATATGGATTTAAAGATCTTTTCAAAAATTATTCTTACAACAGCGCTATCCCCTATACCGCGCAGGTAAATCCTCATGCTGAAAAATACATGCAGGATTATTTAAAATCAAACGAAGCCTATTTACTAAATTTGAAAAAAACGGCTATCCCTTATTTCAATCTTATCGACGGCATTCTTACGAAATACGGGCTGCCAAGAGAATTAAAATACCTGGCGGTTATTGAAAGTGATTTAAAGACAAACGCATTATCCTCTGCGGGCGCACTTGGACCCTGGCAGTTTATGAGTTATACTGCAAGGGATTATGGATTAATAGTAAATCAACAGCAAGATGACAGGACAGATTATTATAAGAGCACGAATGCTGCCGCAAAGTATTTGTTGTATTTGTATAAAAATCTAAAGGATTGGCTTTTAGTAATTGCTGCATACAATGGTGGTCCAGGTAGAGTTTATAGTGCTATTCAAAAAAGCCACAGCCGCAATTTCTGGGACTTGCAATATTTTTTGCCGGAAGAATCACGTAATCACGTAAAGAAATTTATCGCCACGCATTATATCATGGAGACCGGAAATAGTAATGAGAATTTAGCCAATTCGAAATTTAATTACTCGAACTTATCTAGCGATAGTTCTTTAAACCCTCAACTCACTGCTGCTGAAAAAGAAAATTTGGATTCAGTAAAGGTTTCAGGAAGATACAATGCGGAAGTAATCGCAAAAAATGTTTCTATGGATATGAACGATTTTAAACGCTATAATCCAGGATTTGATAAAGCACTTGCCGCAGGAACCACTTATAACATGCAATTGCCGAAGGACAAAATGAAGGAGTTTTACAATAAAAAATATCAGATTTTAGATGAGAGCGTAGATCAACTTTTACAAAGTGTGGAGACAAATTTCAATAACAAAAAAGTTCAGAATAATCCTGTAAATAAAACAAAATAAAAATACATCCTGGAATAAATATTTGTCCATAATCAACAGGTTTTAATTCGGTTTATTTTGTCTTTCGATTTCCACCTTCAAAACGAGAAGGTACGGGAGCAGTAAGACAATTTGAAATAATATAAATGGATTCATATTTAATTTATTGTAACCAAACCATAATTTATTATCTTGCGATTATACGTTAATTGATTCAAATTGAGCAGTCACAATTCCACAGATAACAAGCCAGTAATTGGGTTTTCTTCCGGTGATCTAAATGGTATAGGACCAGAGTTAATTATAAAATCCCTTGCTGACACCCGGATTTTGGATCTTTGTACACCAATTATTTTTTCCAGCAATAAAATCATCAATTTTTATAGGAAGAGCCTCCCGCAAATTAACTTCACATTTACAAGTTTAAAAGATTTTAGTAAAATAAACCCCAAACAAGTAAATATTTTTAATTGCTGGGACGAGGAAGTTGCAATAAATCCCGGGGAATTAAATGAAACGGGAGGCGCATACGCGATAAAAAGCCTTCTGGCGGCCACGCAAGCACTAAAAGAGAAAAAAATAGATGCATTGATAACCGCGCCTATACACAAAAAGAATGTGCATAGTGCAAATTTTCCTTACACCGGTCATACGCCGTTCTTTAAAGATTTCTTCAATCAAAAAGATGTTTTGATGTTGCTGGCAGCAGGTGACTTCAGGGTAGGACTGGTAACCGAACATGTCGCAGTTAAAGATATTTCCAAAAACATCACAAGAGAAAGCATTCTTAGCAAATTAGATATTTTAAATTCTTCATTAAAAAGGGACTTTAATATAGACAAACCAAAAATTGCTGTACTGGCTCTGAACCCTCACGCAGGAGATGAAGGCTTAATTGGCACCGAGGAAGAAGAGATAATAGGCCCGGCAATTAAAGAGGCTAAACATCATAATATGATTGTCGTGGGCCCTTTTAGCGCTGATGCATTTTTTGCCCGTGGATATCAAAACAAATTTGATGCAGTCTTAGCCATGTATCACGACCAGGGCTTAATTCCTTTAAAATCCCTGGCATCTGGCGAAGGCATCAATTTTACTGCAGGCTTACCCTATGTTCGAACCAGCCCGGACCATGGAACCGCACTTGACATAGCAGGAAAAAATAAAGCAGACGAATCTTCCTTTCTGTCTGCAATTTTTGGTGCTTTAGATATTCTAAAAAATCAAACTTTTTATCAGGAAAACAGAGGAAATCCAATTAAAAAACTTGGTACCACAGTTGTGATGGGAAGTGTCGATGAAAAATTGTCAGAATAATTAGTGAGTAAAATAAGTATTAACTATTTGGCGTTAATAAACCATTAGTTTTTAATTTTAAGTTTGAACTAAATTATATTTTTGTAAAAATTTTATTTTTAACGCAAATTCATGAATAACATCTATTTAAGTGGCGGATTGGCTTTCATGATCACCTTCTTTTCAATTCCAGTTATAATTGAGGTAGCCAAGGATAAAAAACTATTTGATGAACCAGGCGAGCGAAAGGTACATAAAGCAGGAATTCCTACGCTTGGCGGCCTCGGGATATTTGCCGGTTTTATAATTGCTACTCTTCTTGGCGTTCCTGCTTCAGATATTGCTGTATTGCAATATTTCATGGCAGCAATAATGATTATCTTTTTCATGGGAATTAAAGATGATATACTCATTCTTACCGCATCTAAAAAATTTATAGGTCAATTGCTTGCTGGTTGTATTCTTATAAAATTTGGAGGAATAGAAATTACAAATATGTATGGCTTTTTGGGAATAAATGCACTTTCCCCGACCGTAAGTTTTTTACTTTCCTTGTTTACGATAGTGGTCATTACTAACTCTTTCAATCTTATTGATGGAGTGGATGGGCTCGCAGGCAGTTTGGGTATTCTCACTTCAATAATATTTGGAGCTTATTTTTATTTGACAGGCCACGCTTTATATACCGTGATGGCTGTATCGCTTGCCGGTAGTCTGGCCGCTTTTTTGATTTATAATTTCAATCCGGCAAAAATATTTATGGGAGATACCGGTTCGTTGCTAATAGGTCTTTTAAATTCCATCTTTGTCATCAAGTTTATCTCTATAGCTTCTGATCCTGCTTCATTATTACCTTTAGCATCTTCAGCTGCATTGGGCTTTTCAATATTAATTGTGCCTCTTTTCGACACCTTAAGAGTAGTCAGCCACCGGATTTTAACGCGTCGTTCTCCATTTTGCCCCGACCGAAATCATATACATCATTTTTTACTTGATTTGGGATTGAGCCACAAAAAGATTGTGTTTACATGCGTAGGAGCAAATATTTCTTTCATATTGTTAGCATACGTTTTACGTTTTTCTGGCACCAATGTAGTAATGCTTGTGTTAACATTAGTATCCTCATTCATAGTTTGCATTGTCTATTACAACAGACCTAAGCCAACAGTTTTTTCTACAAAAGGTCAACTTACTGAAAAACCGATTATCAGTACGCGGCAAATTTTTACATTGGCAAGCGAGCCTCTTGATCAGGATTAGTTAATCACCTCTTTTAATTTTTTAATCATTCAGTTTTCTTAAATTTGTAGCTTTTAACCTCAGCGCCAGGCAAGTAAGAAATTAAAAATTTTTAGAAAATGAATGAAGACATAACTCTTGTTATAAAAAACACTTCCATTGCGATGCAAAAAGCAATGGATTTTTTTGAATCAGAGCTGATAAAGATTCGTGCAGGAAAGGCCAATCCTTCCATGTTGGATGGAATCACAGTTGACTATTACGGCAATCCTACACCGATTAACCAGGTAGGGAATTTAAATATCATGGACGCGCGCACTCTAACGATTCAGCCGTGGGAGAAAAATATGCTACAACCTATCGAACGGGCTATCATAGCTGCCAATATTGGTGTCAACCCGCAGAACGATGGCAATATTATTCGTCTTTTTTTACCTCCACTTACAGAAGAAAGAAGAAGGGATTTGGTCAAGAAAAGTAATGGAGAAGGGGAGCATGCTAAAATAGCCATTCGCAATATTCGCAGAGATGCAATTGAGCAAATAAAAAAAGCACAAAAGGAAGGCCTAAGCGAAGATGCCTCAAAGGATGCCGAAGCCGCTATTCAAAGTGTGACGGATGAACATATATCACTTATAGAAAAGTATCTTGCAGCAAAAGAAAAGGAAATTATGTCGGTATGAAATATTTCTCCGAATACCGAAATTTGATTTGCCCGCTGTTTCTGATTTTTCTTACAAATCAATTTCGTTTGCTTACCTTAGACTTAGTTATCGTTTCTTTCCTTCGATAAAAATGAATGGGCTTGAATTCATAAGATTGCAAAGCATTTAGTCTACTTTTTAACTTTAAAAACAAACATATGAGCTTTATTAAGGATTTCAAGGCGTTCGCCACAAAAGGTAATGTAGTGGATCTCGCCGTAGCAGTTATTATTGGAGCAGCATTCACCGCAATAGTTTCTTCACTTGTAACCGATATCATTACTCCTCTTATACTAGCACCTGTGTTAGATAAATTAGGGTTAAAGGACATTGCAGAACTGAAATGGGGAGCGGTAACGTATGGAAAGTTTTTAGCGGCGGTTATTAATTTTCTCGTAATTGCGTTTGTTATATTCTTAATGGTGAGGGCTATAAGCAAACTTCAAAAAAAGCAGGAAGAAGCTGCACCTCCAGCCCCATCATCTACCGACCAATTATTGGCAGAGATTAGAGACGAACTGAGGAAGAAATAATTTAATTCAATAAATTTGCCATCCCGATGAAAGTTTCACCGGGATTTTTTTTACCTTGAACTTTTAGAAAATCGATTTAAGACTCATAAAATGACGCCAGAAATTTATCAAATAAAATTACCCCAGTTTGAAGGGCCCTTCGATTTGTTGTTATTTTTTATTGAAAGGGATGAACTTGATATTTATAATATACCGATAACAAAAATCACCAATGATTTTCTTGACTATATTCACAGCAGCGAATCATTAAATATTGAACTGAGCAGTGAATTTATTCTATTTATAAGCACGCTGATGCGCATCAAAGCAAAGTTGCTTTTACCACGCAAAGAATTAGACCTGCAGGGGAATGAAATAGATCCGAGACAGGAATTAATTGATAAAATCCTGGAGTATAAAAGATTTAAAGAGGCATCTCAAAAGATGAGTGAAATGGAAGCCTTGAGAATGCTAATGGTAAAGCGGGGCAACATCCAGGAAGAACTGGCTTTAATTGGGGAAGAAGCGGGGGAAGGAACGGAGATTCAAACTGTCACACTATTCAAGTTGATGAAGGCTTTTGAAAAAGTAGCACAACGCCTTCACGATAAGAGAAACCGCCCCGTTCATACAGTGATTAGTTATAATTACACAATGGAGGGTACCCGCAAATACATGATTGATTTAATCAAATCTGAACAATCCGTGTCATTTGAAAAAATATTTGACGGGTGTGAAGACCGGATTCATGCAATATTTTTATTTTTAAATATCCTGGAACTAACGCAGTTAAAATACATGACGATCATTACAGGTAACGGAACCAATAATTTTATTATCGAATACAACAAGGATAGGATAGAAGAAGAAATTCCCAGTCAAGAGGACATTGTATTTCCTGTTCAGGAAACCATCATTTTTCCTGATCAAAAAAATTGATCATTTGATAGTAAACAAAGAAATTAACTGAATTTCTATTTACTCCCTCCGCTTTTTACGATTTAAAATTGGAGCAATAATCATCTGACAGCAAACCAATAAAAATCGTGGATTTCTATTCGATTGTTTCCACAATAAAAAAACCCGCTGAAAAGCGGGTTCAAAAATAAGTTTGGAAAAAAATTATTCTGCCACCACTTCAAATTCTACCTCCGTTTCATGGCCTTTGCCAAAGTCAATCTTAGCTTTATAACTTCCTAATTCCTTTACTTCATCAATAATAGTTATTTTTCGGCGGTCTATTTCGTAGCCTCTTTGTTCGCGGATAGCTCTTGCTATCTGAACAGAAGTAACGCTACCAAATATTTTTCCACTGGTACCTGTCTTTGCGCCAATTTTCAACGGTGAAGCTTGTAAAACGGAAATCACACTATTAATTTCTGCAAGAAGTTTTTCTTCTTTCTTAGCCAATTGCTTTTTTCGTTCTTCCAACTGCTTTAAGTTAGATTGGCTTGCTTCAACCGCGAATTTATGAGGAATCAAATAGTTGCGACCATAGCCATCTCTTACATTTACTAATTCGTGGGCCCCACCTAAATTATTTACATCTTTTATTAATATTACCTGCATTTTATTTGCATTTTTACCCAATCCCAATAGCTATCGGGACTTTCTCCTCCCTTTGTAGGATTAGGGTGGTTAAAAAAATTATTTCATTAAATCTGTGACATAAGGAAGAATCGCCATTTGACGGGCTTTCTTTACTGCTTCGCTCACTTTGCGTTGGTATTTCAAAGAATTACCGGTAATACGGCGGGGAAGCAATTTTCCTTGTTCGTTCAGAAATTTTTTCAAAAAGTCGCCATCTTTATAATCAATGTATTTGATGCCCATCTTTTTGAAACGGCAATATTTCTTCGGGCGCTTTTCAGCTTTTATCGCTGTCAGATATTTTATTTCGTTAGGTTTAGGCATTGCTTACCTCCGCTTTTTCGTTTGCTGTTATTACGCCTCTTTTTCTTTTCGAATTGTACTCAACGGCGTATTTATCGAGCACTGTAAACATGTGGCGAAGTACTGATTCATCGCGAAGAAGCTGTGTTTTTAGCTTCTCATTGAAGTCGGATGGCGCTGTATATTCCAGAACCCAGTATAAACCGGTAGTTTTTTTCTGGATTGGATACGCCAGTGATTTTAGTCCCCATGCATTTTCGTGTACTATTTCTCCTCCGTTATCAGTAAGTAACGTAGTGAATTTTTTCTGAGCGGCTTTATATTCCTCTTCAGAAAGTACCGGGGTAAAAATCACCATCAATTCGTAATTGGGCATTAATCGTGTTTTTTAGCTGTTTTTCAACAACGGGTGAATAAAAATTATAATTTGGGCGGCAAAGGTAAGGGATTTATCTTTTGGAGAAAAGAAAATAATCATTTCATTGCGCTGAAAACGGAATTTTTAAAATACGATTGTTCATGCCATGAGAATCCTGGAAAATAGCCAATCTGGCCAAGGGCATTTCTTACAAAGAAATTCGTAATTGTTTTAAGCTACCGGAGGACAGATCCGTAAATAAAAAACCCGTCGAGGAAATTATGACGGGTGAGTAATATGTAAAATTTGGATAAGGTCTTATTTTTCCAAAGACTGAGCTGCTCTTGTCAACTTACTTTTTAAATTAGCCGCTTTATTTTTATGTATAATTCCCCTTTTGGCCAGTTTATCAATTTTTGAAGTCAATTCTGGCAACCCTTTCAGTGCTACTTCTTTAGTGTCCAATACTTTGAAATCCCGGATCGCATTACGAGTTGTCTTTCCCTGATAACGGTTGCGTTCGTTACGTGCAGCGCTTTTACGTACACTTTTCTTGGTTGCTGAATGATTTGCCATTAAATATTTTTTTTGGGCTGCAAAGATAATAATATCTGGGAGAAAATAATGCCTATTGCAAAATTTATTTACAAGTGCAATTCCTTACGCGAAATTTTCACAAATTTAGAGGAAAGTATGTGAAGAACACTCTTCTCTATACGAAACGCAAACTATCCGATTACAACAATTCGATGGCTAAAGGCTTACATGATTAATACGAAACTTTACGAAGTTGTATTTTTGCAGTTCAATTACTTAGTTAGAACTATGGAACTTTATGCTGAATCATTAACAGAATATAAGAGATTAAAAACCCTTGAAGTAAAAGTAGGCGATCTGTT
>JAHEZA010000444.1 GCA_023251335.1 Chitinophagaceae bacterium
CCTGGTTCCATTTTTTCCTGAGTTACCTCGTTTATATTTGCAGCTATTGTAAAGCTATTTTTCACTTCGCAACAATAGTGTATTATTTAAAATTAACGATTATTACATGCCTGACAGAACGATTGCCCCGGCAATAAAAGATGCCATTAGCTTTGATATAAAATTAAAACCCTGTACCCGGTTTTCACTTTCAAACGGTGCGCCGGTTTATTATATCAATGATGGCGCTGAAGAAGTGGCTATGGTGGAATTTGTTTTTGACGCAGGAAATAATTTTGAAGATAAAAATTCGATAGCATCGGCTACCAATTATCTTATTAAAAATGGTACTTCTAAGAATAACGCCTTTCAGATTACAGAGTATTTTGAATATTATGGCGCCTACCTTAGCCGCACTTGTTATAATGAAACCGCTACCATCACACTGCATTGCCTTTCAAAACATCTGGGCGCCTTATTGCAGGTCATCAGGGAACTAATTACCATTTCTATCTTTCCACAAAACGAAATAGAAATATTTCAGCAAAACACGGTACAGCGGCTTTCGGTAAATCTGCTCAAATGTGATTTTGTAGCCAATAGGCTCATCGACGAATACCTTTATGGAGCAAATCATCCTTACGGAAGAGTTAGTAACAAAGAAGACATTGAAGCTATTACAAGAGAAGGACTGTTAGATTTTTTTAATCATTATTATTTAAAAGGACGGTGTCGTATTTTTTCCGCTGGCAAATTACCAGCTGATTTTGAGCAATTGTTAGAAACATTTTTTGGTGACCTGAAGTTAAATGAACCTATTCCGTCCGTAAGCTATCCACGCGAAGTTGCTTCGCAAAAAAAGTACAATATCATCAATGATAAAGATGGCGTTCAGGGCGCAGTCCGCATAGCGCGCCCGTTTCCAAACAGGCACCATCCCGACTTCAGGAAAGCAATTATTTTAAATACTTTATTCGGTGGCTATTTTGGTTCGAGACTGATGGCCAACATCCGCGAAGAGAAAGGCTATACTTATGGAATACATAGTTACTTGCAAAATCATATCCAGGATAGCTCATGGATGATAAGTACAGAAGCGGGCAAAGATGTATGCAGCGCTACCATTGAAGAAGTTTACAAAGAAATGAAGCTAATAAGAGAAGTTCCGGTTGAAGACGAAGAATTGCTACTGGTGAAAAATTATATGATGGGGCTGAACCTTGGTCACATTGACGGGCCGTTCAATGTAATTTCCCGATGGAAGAGTTTGATATTAAATGGACTTGATGAAAATTATTTTAATGATTCTATCGAAACGATCAAAACGATTAAGGCGGAAGACATACAGGCACTTGCAAACAAATACTTGCGCCCTGAAGAATTTTTTGAATTGGTGGTTATTTAATTTAGCTTTAAGAAAATCGAGCATATGAAATTTATTATCCGCCTTTTAGTCACAGCAGCGGTTGCGTATGGACTATCCATGATGCTGAAGCCGCATATAGTGATAGATTCTTATTCCACCGCATTAATATTTGTGTTGGTACTCGGATTTTTAAATGCCATCATCAGGCCCATTCTTGTGATCCTCACATTGCCTATCACTATTCTTACCTTGGGTATCTTCCTTTTAATCATCAACGTATTGATGGTAATCCTTGCCGGCAAATTTGTTGATGGTATTCATATAGATGGATTTTTGTGGGCATTTGTTTTCGGAATTTTATTGTCCTTTCTATCATCCACGCTTTCGGGTTTACTAAAAGAAGATAAATAAGAAATAGGAAAAATTGTTTGTTTACTTGTAGTTCTTCAATGCCAGATAATCTTTTCTCAATTAATATCTGTTTCATGCCGTCAGCCTTTTGTATTCAGCCTTCAGCCCTCTACATTAAGCCTTTAGCATTCCTTTTTATTTACACCGGAAATTGCGGAAATTTGTCGAATGGAATTCAATCGAAATAATTTATCAGACGAAACACTCGTTCAGCTATACAAAGAACTGTTACTTCCCCGCATGATAGAAGAGAAAATGCTATTATTACTTCGGCAGGGAAAAGTATCCAAATGGTTTAGTGGCATCGGGCAGGAAGCCATTTCCGTTGGCGCAACTAATGCGCTTCAACCCGATGAATGGATTATGCCATTACACAGAAATCTCGGTGTCTTCACCTCAAGAAAAATGCCTTTACCCGATTTAATAAATCAGTGGCAGGGCGCATTGGACGGGCATTCCAAAGGACGTGAACGGAGCTTTCATTTTGGCAGTAAGGAACATTTTATTTGCGGAATGATTTCTCACCTTGGACCACAGCTCTCAGTTGCCGATGGTGCAGCGCTTGCTTATAAATTAAAAAAAGAGAAAAAAGTGTCACTTGCTTTTACAGGAGAAGGTGGAACAAGCGAAGGCGAATTTCATGAAGCGTTGAATGTGGCGGCTGCCTGGGATTTACCGGTAATTTTTATAATTGAAAACAATGGCTATGCCTTAAGCACGCCTGTCAGTGAACAATACCGGTGCGAAAATTTGGTTGACCGCGCAAAAGGTTATGGCATGGAAGGCGTACAAATTGATGGCAATAATATTCTTGCCGTTTATGAAACCGTAAAGGGGGTTCGTGAATATTGTATCCGAAATCAAAAGCCTTACCTGATTGAATGCATGACATTTCGGATGCGCGGCCACGAAGAAGCCAGTGGTGTAAAATATGTTCCAAAAGAAATGTTTGAACAATGGATAGAAAAGGATCCGATAAAAAATTATGAGCGATTCCTGGTGGATGAAAATATTTTAACCAATCCCGAGCTTGCTGAAATACGCAGCCACACAAGAGATTACATTGATAAAAGCACAACGGCTTTAAATAATCCTCAACCAACTTTTAATAAATCATTTCGTTCAAATTCCGAAATTTCTAAAAGAGAAATGGAAGATGTTTATGCAAAAAAATCTGTTTCTTTTGAAGATGATAAATCCAGGTTTGACAAAAACAATAAAAACTTTTCGACGACGCCTGCCGAAAGAGGAAGCCGCTTTGTTGACGCTATCAGGGAAGGTTTGAGGCTATCAATGATAGCACACACCAATTTGATTTTAATGGGACAGGATATTGCAGAATATGGAGGCGCTTTTAAAATAACGGAGGGTTTGCTAAATGAATTTGGAAAAGAAAGAGTACGTAATACGCCCTTATGTGAAAGTGCGATAATTGGCGCAGCACTTGGCCTTTCGCTCGAAGGATTTAAAAGTGTAATGGAAATGCAGTTTGCCGATTTTGTTTCAGTTGGGTTCAATCAGATTATAAATAATCTTGCGAAAATTCATTATCG
>JAHEZA010000445.1 GCA_023251335.1 Chitinophagaceae bacterium
TCTCACATGTGGGACAACTACCCATAAAAGCTCCTGCGGGGAAATCCCTTCAGCGAGGCTGCCACCAGGCGGATCGAGGGGATAAACCACTGAAAAGTTATTAGATGAATCAATATATGCGCTGTAAAAATTTTTAGACTGAAGATCGTCGCCGATCATTGATGTCGTGGTAACGGAAAATTCAAAATCAATATTTTTGAGATTACTTTTCTCAAATTGTTTATTAATGATGCTCCTAATCTCCTGCGGGGAAAACTTGTGAGCAATCGTAGTCGGAAATACGTTTAGCGGAAACAGCAGGTCCGCATTCTTCCTGCGGTCAAAAGGCGACAATTTTTCTCTTTGATTAATTAAATCCCGCGCGGCATCTACTGTTGCCATTGAGATAGTTTCTTCAAACTGTTGTTCCTTATCCTGGAGCGCCTGCTTTATCCAAACGTACTGAAAAAAAATAATCCCCATCAGAGAAATGAAAACAAGAACAATAATCAGGGAGAAAATTTTTTTCATGCAGGCAAATTTAAACTTAGCAGGCGCTAAATCCTTATCACAGCGCGGTTACTTTGGTTTTTTAACTATCTCTTATCGTTTATTTTATGAATATTGAAAATCATTTTCAGAAATTCAACAAATAAATATAAATTAGAATTATGATTTTACCAGCTAAAGGAACATTATTGATTGCCAATCCTTTTTTGAAAGATCCCAATTTCAGCCGGACGGTCATTTTTATGTGCGAAAATGCCGTAGAAGGCGCTTTTGGTTTTGTATTAAATAAGCAATTTTCTCAAACCCTTGAAGACATAATTCCTGATTTGGAAGGTATTCATTTTCCTGTTTATACAGGTGGGCCGGTTCAGGGTGATTCGCTTCATTTTCTCCATCAATATCCCGACATGATCAGTGGCGGCGAAGAAGTATTGAGCGGCGTTTTCTGGGGCGGTAATTTTGAGAGTTTAAAAATCCATTTGAAAAACGGAGACATCAGTAAGGATAAAATCCGGTTTTTTATTGGTTATAGCGGCTGGGCTGAGACACAGCTTGATTTTGAAATGAAAGAAGGAAGCTGGCTAACGGTGGAGGCTACCCGGGAATTAATATTTGAAACACCTCCTGAAAATGCCTGGAAAGAATCCCTGAATCACCTCGGAGGCGAGTATAAAATGCTGGCTAATTATCCTACAGATCCGCAGTTGAATTAATTCGTAATCTTTGGTTCTTAGTTGAATATTGAGTATTGAACATTGATGATTGATTATTGATCATTGATTATTGATCATTGATCATTAGAAAACAGAAAACTCCGAAATTTGTTTATTTACTGAAGAAGCCTGACCCGAACCCTCACAAGTTCTTTCTGGAAAGCGTAAAAAAATAAATCATTGCAATTCGATAAATTCGTAGTTAAAAAAAACGATTGCTTTATAAAATCTTATTATTTCCCGCCAGGATCGCTTTATATTTTTATTGTCGCAAAATCACTATCAATAATAAGATGATGCTACGTGAGCAAGGCCCATTGCTCATTGCAGCCAATCATCCCAATTCTTTTTTAGATGCAATCATCCTGGACTCAATTTTTAAATCACCGATATATTCATTAGCAAGAGGTGATGCGTTTGCAGGGAAATTCATTTCAAAAATCCTTTTATCATTAAATATGCTTCCGGTTTACCGCATGAGCGAAGGAGTAGAAAACCTGGAGAATAATTTTGCAACGTTTAATGCCTGCCAAAAATTATTCGAACAAAATAAAATTGTTTTGATTTTCAGCGAAGGAAAATGCATGAATGAATGGCATTTGCGTCCGCTAAAAAAAGGAACGGCACGCCTCGCCCTCAAAGCATGGGAAAAAGATATTCCTTTAAAGGTTTTGCCACTTGGAATTAATTACAGCTCCTTTCGGTTTTACGGAAAAAATATGTTGTTCAACTTTGGAAATATAATTTCGCAAAAAGATTTTCAGCCAGGAAATTTGGATGGAAAGTTTATAAAAGAATTCAACGAAAAATTACAATCACAATTGGAAGGCCTTGTTCATGAAATTGATGCCAGCGACAAAGAGAAGCTTAAAAAATATTTCTACATAAAACAACCTTTGTTCAAAAAAATCATTTTTATCATTCCCGCAATTATTGGGTTTATTATCAATGCTCCTTTATGCTACATCATACATCTGATAATTAAAAAAAGTGCTGAGGACCATTATGATTCCATCGTCACAGCATTACTATTTCTTCTTTATCCGCTGTTTACATTGGCAATCACTTTGATTCTCTTTTTTATTACAAGAAGCAGCTACTGCTTTCTGTTATTGATTTTACTACCATTCACACTTTGGAGTTACCTGCAATTAAAACGGCAGATTAAAAAATAAGAATTTTGATTATTTGTTCGTTTACTGATAGCTTTTTGTTTCATCCTAACCCATTTTGGTAGTACTATATATTGGATCAAAGAGAAAGATATTTTTCATCCACCAGATTCCACCTTTTTATTGCACCATTATTATCCAGCTGGGGCAGGGCCATTTGCCATCAGATACATTGTTGACGGTATAGTGATACATCAAAACTAATCGATGATGCAAGTGATCCTATTTACTATTACTACACAAAATGATATTAATTTAATTCTAAAACTTATTTTTTATGAAAAATATTTACAAATTGCCGCTAATTGCAGTTACGCTATTTTTATTCAGTTTCGTGTCTGTACAAAATATTGACACAGCGAGTTTACAAAGAAATAAAAACGGGGAAAATAATGTTTGCACATATAACGGCGAATGTTAAAATAACAAATTCAGTTCACTTCCTGCACAAAACGATGTAATGGTGAGCGCGGTTACCAACAGTAACCTTACAGATGCAAAAACAAAAATCGTTTCATCACCGAATCTTATTTATGGAATTGAACTAACTGATATGTTGGGAACATTAAGAAAGTCTTTTGAATACAAAACAGGCATTCAGTCAGTAAAAATTTCTGTTGCAGATTTGAATGCGGGAGTCTATTCACTTTCTGTTTTTGACGGGCAACAGTGGCAAAGCCAAAATATAATTGTCAAGAAATAATTTTAAGCTATTCTAAACTAAAACAAAAACCCGTTCGCAGTGAACGGGTCTTTGTAAAAATATGATTCTTCTAAAAGCACGAAGATTTTTTAATCTTCCACTTTTACTTTTCCTTTCTGCTTGGCTACCACTTCTTCTGCAATGTTGGTAGGAGCCGGAGCGTAATGGCTGAATTCCATGGTTGAAGTAGCACGTCCGCTGGAAAGGGAACGCAGCTGAGTAACA
>JAHEZA010000446.1 GCA_023251335.1 Chitinophagaceae bacterium
TATCACAGAAAAGGAGTGGAAATTGCTGAAAAAAATAATCTCAACGACATAAGATCTTACTATTTAAAAATGCACTTCGTTGTAGATTTTATCAAACTAAAAAAATATGACTCTGCCAGAATTTATTTACTAAGATATGAAAAGCCGATCAAAGACCTTAATCAGCCAGATGTATTATCGCAGTTGTATTCAAGCTGGGGATTTTATTATGCAGGAATGAAACAGCAGGATCTGGCATTGGAATCATTTAATAATTCCTACACTTACTCTCTGAAATCAAAAAATGGATTCAGGCAGGAACAGATGTTGGCACGCATTGCAGATATTTACAAAGAAAAAAAAGACTATGAAAAAAGCGTTTCTTATTTTTTAAAAGCTTATAAGCTGAGTCTGAAACTTAAAGACAGAACAAGTGACTTGGAATACTTAAAAGATCTTTCCTATTTAAACGGCGAATTAGGACGCGATCATAAAGCTGTTAAATACTATCGGCAATACATTTTGTTGAGTGACAGCCTGAATGAAGTAGGCCTTAAGAAAAAAGTGGATGAAATTGAAAATAAATACCAGGCAGAAAAAAAAGAAGCTTCAATAATAGCTTTGCAAAAAGACAACCAGCTCCAAAAATCAACATTAGACCAAAGACGCACTTTTATTATTTCGCTGATTGCCGGATGTATTTTATTGTTATTTGTTGCTTCACTGTTCTATAAAAATTTTAAAACTAAAAATCGTCTTCTTCTGCAAAGTGAAAAACTGCATCAGCAACAATTGAGTGAATTGGAAACAGAGCGAAAACTGGAAGCAGCCGAATTTGTTATGAAAGGCCAGGAAGAAGAACGAAGTCGCCTTGCAAAAGATTTGCATGATGGGGTTGGAGGTTTATTATCAGGTGTAAAATTATCTATGTCAAATATGAAAGGAAACGTTTTTTTATCAGAAGAAAATGCACATTCATTTAATAATGTGATCTCGCAATTAGATCAATCTATTGCAGAGCTACGCAGGGTTTCGCACAATATGATGCCGGAAGCATTGGTAAAATACGGCTTAAAAGAAGCGCTGGAAAACTATTGCGAAAATCTAAATCTGTCAGGAAAAATAAAAGTGCAACTGCAAATTTATAACATGGAGAAACGCATGGAGCAAAACACCGAAATTGTGATCTATAGAATCGTGCAGGAACTATTGAACAATGTAATAAAGCATGCAGATGCGAAAAGTGTGTTGATCCAATTGTCACGCGAAAAGGATCGTTTCAATCTTACCGTTGAAGATGATGGAAAAGGATTTAATATCAGCGAACATACACCAGGAGCGGGGCTGGCAAATATAAAAGCCCGCGCCGAATACCTTAACGGAAGCGTTGATATTATTTCGGCAAAAGGCGAAGGAACTTCTGTAAATATAGAAGGTGATGCAGGTAATGATATTTAAAAACCAACAGTTAAAGAATATAGTAAAGCAACAAATAATCAAGAAAACGATTTAGCACAAATTAAAGTCAGACAAAAAATGCCCACTAAAATTTTTATAATTGATGATCATCCTGTGGTGGTGGCGGGTCTGAATGCGCTACTTGGCCAACTCAATAATATAGAGGTGGCTGGATCGGTATCAAATGCTTTCGATGCAATACCGTTTCTAAAACAGCATGAAGTTGATGTAATTTTATTGGATATTAACCTACCTGACATCAGTGGGATAGACCTTTGTAAAAAGATTAATAAAGAATTTCCTCAAATAAAAATACTTGGTATCAGCACCTTCAGCGAGCGAAGCTATATTTCCAGGATGATTGAAAATGGCGCCTCAGGATACCTGATAAAAAGTGCGTCGTCGCCTGAAATTGAAGAGGCAATAAAAACAGTGTTGGAAGGGAAAATTTATTTGAATGTATCCATGGAACATTTGCTGCGGCCCCTGTCTGTAACGCATGACAACAATTTACCGAAGCTTACCAAGCGAGAAAAAGAAATTTTAAACCTTATTTCCGAAGGCCTTACCAACAATCAAATCGCAGAAAAACTATTTATCAGTACCCTTACCGTTGACTCTCATAGAAAAAATCTGCTGACTAAATTGAATGTCAATAATACCGCTTCATTAATAAGAGTGGCAATAGAAGCGCACATGATATAAGCCGGGAAGTTCAATTCTTCTTAAATAATCTTTGTGTATTTCCCTCCTCGGTTCCCGCCTTATAATAAGTTCTGAAAAACTCATCTGCGGAAATAGTACCGCTACCTTTGACAGCAAATACAATCAATAAAATTAGTACGACAACAGAAAGAATCAATTCAGAAGTGCTTTGACCCATACTTTTTGAATTCACAAAAAATATAGCTACAATCAGGATCGGTATCTGAACTATGGATGAGGTTCGTGTAAACAAGCCACTCAGTATAAACAATCCGCACAGCAACGTTAGATAAGCAACGATAAAAGCTAATGTTTCCGCATTGTTTGAAAAGAATCCAATACCAGTGTGTTCTATCATAGATTGCAATAACGTAGTATCGCGGATAAAAACGATGGCTTTCCAAAAGAGCACAACACCCAGGGCAATTCTTAAAATGGTGAGCCATGCAGGCTGGCTGATGCTTGTTTTTTCTGTAACGGGAGATTCTATCATAATAAGGAATTTTGCGGTGAAAAAAATAAATTCAATTCAGCAGCTTTTTTTTTAAAAGCTATTCCATATCCCTCTTCTATTACAACAAACTTTATGCAAGTTTGTAATTTAACCTACTTATTATGTAAAGAATGCCTACTTTTTTGACTGGCATTGCTACTCTTTAATGTGTCATTCCACAGGAAAAATCGGGAATACCAAGAAAATTTCCGGCTTAAAATTCATTAATGAATAAGATGTCGCTTCACTGAAATTTCAATAGGACTACGATTGGTGGGCTTTCGGGAATAGATTTTAACCCTAAAAAATCAATATTATGTTATATCCCATGACAGGTCCAATATAAATCTAACCAGATTTTATACGGCCCAAATAAAACTAAATGAAAATAAAATTAACACCGTCATTTTATCCAAACGACATTCCTGAAAAATAAATCGGGTAATTTTTATCCCAATTCCCGACAAGATTCTTTCCGTGAAGGTGAAAATGATACCGCTATTACTGATGAAAAATGGCTTATAGGTAGCTTAGAATTCTAATTAACTCCGACAGCAGCAATTGTTTCAAGCTATTTTTAGAGAAACCAGATTTTAATAAGAAGTAGCTCCAAATTGGTTCGCATTTTTGTCAGAGCTGCCAATTTAGATTCAAGTTCAATTTT
>JAHEZA010000447.1 GCA_023251335.1 Chitinophagaceae bacterium
ATTGACAAAGAAACCAGACAAAAGATCATGTTTTCTTAGCCACTCAACCAAGAATAGAACACTTAAAAATAGAGGCTGATGATGTTGGATGAAAAAACTATTGCAAAAAAAACCGCGTAAAATCGCGGCTTTTCAAAATTATATTAGACAAGTGTGTATCAGCCTAATGCTACCCGCTTAAACGCTACTATTTTCAAATCCGGATCTACGCTTTTTAAATAATCCGCTACGGATTTGTTACCGTCTTTTACAAAAGCCTGGGCCAGTAACGTGCTCTCTTTAAAAAATTTATTAACTTTTCCGGCAGCAATTTTTTCAGCCATTTCCGCAGGTTTGCCTTCGGCCTTTATTTGCTCAATAGCAATATTTCTTTCGCGCTCTACCGTTTCAGCAGGTACAGCTGATTGGTCTATGGCAATAGGATTCATAGCAGCAATTTGCATTGCAACGTCCTTACCCGCTTCAGCATTTTCCTTATTCATCCCTACCAATACGCCCATGCGATAAGAGCCATGGATATAAGCGGCTACATAAGGCGCTTCTACTTTTTCAAATCTAGAAACACTTATTTTCTCACCTATCTTAGCTACCTGTTCATTTATTTTATCGGCTATAGTTTCATCTCCAATTTTTACCGCGTTCAATTGGTCAGCATCTTTTACATTGTTGCTTATTGCGGCGTCCATGATGGATTGTGCAAAAGAAATATACTCGTCATTTTTGCTTACAAAATCTGTTTCGCAACTTACGTTGATGATGAAACCTGTTTTGTTGTCAGAGGTCGTCTTAGCGATTACCACTCCTTCTTTTGCTTCCCGGTCGCCACGAAGCGCGGCCACTTTTTGACCTTTTTTTCTAAGATAATCTATAGCTGCTTCAAAATCTCCGTTTGATTCCACTAATGCTTTACGGCAATCCATCATTCCTGCGCCGGTCTGCTGACGTAATTTATTAATATCTGCTGCTGTTATTGTTGTTGTGCTCATATTTTTTTTATTTGTTGAACGTTGTGTTTTGTTCAATGATTATTGATGAATATTGAACATTACTTTTTCGTTTATCTGCGTGCTCCGCCGGGGCCCCTGTTGCCACCAGGGCCTGGGCCTGCAACCCTACGTTTTTGTGGTCCTGCCGCTCCGCGTCCCTTACCACCACCAGCTGGTGCACCACCTCTGCGGCTTTGTTTGTCGTCATCAGATTCATCATCGAATTTGATATCGCGGGTGGTAGATTCTTCCGCTTCTTCTGCCTCTTCTTGCTTTTCAGCTTGTCTTTCAGCTAAGCCTTCTGAGATTGCGGCAACAATATAATTTGTGATGATTGCAATTGATTTAGTAGCATCATCATTAGCAGGAATTGAGAATTCTACTTTATTGGGATCGCAATTGGTATCTACCATTCCAAATGTGGTAATGTTAAGACGCTTTGCTTCAGAAAGCGCGATGTGCTCATGGCCTATATCCACCAGGAATATTGCTGACGGGACACGACTGATAGCTGCGATACCACCCAACACTTTTTCCATTTTATCTCTATCGCGTGTAAGAGTCAGACGCTCCTTCTTGGTGATGCTGTCAAGTGTGCCATCATTCAGCATCTTTTCAATGCTCTGCATTTTCTTCACACTTTTACGCACTGTGTTGAAGTTGGTAAGCATACCACCCAGCCATCGTTCAGTTACAAAAGGCATATTTACTTTTTTTGCCGCTTCAGTTACTATTTCTTTAGCTTGTTTTTTAGTAGCTACAAACATAATTTTCTTACCGCTTTTGGCAATAGATTTCATGGCTGCTGCTGCTTCTTCAAGTCCTTCCACAGTTTTGTTAAGGTCAATGATGTGAATACCTTTTTTTTCGGCAAAGATGAAAGGCAACATTTTTGGGTTCCACTTCTTTTTTAAATGACCGAAGTGTACGCCTGCTTCTAAAAGCTGCTGTTGTAAGGAAGTGTTATTTTCCATTTATTTTCTATTAAAATTGTTTTTAAATATTTTAGGTACGCGTGATGAGTTACCAGGAGTCTGACTGCTGATAATTTATCACTCAACTTATCTCTTGCTGAACTGGAAGCTTTTCCTTGCTTTCTTCTTACCTGGTTTTTTACGTTCTACTGCACGGGAATCGCGGGTTAGAAATCCGGCTGCTTTTAGAGCAGGCTTGTATTCAGGATTTACCTGTAACAAAGCCCTGGCAATTCCCAATTTTACTGCTTCTGCCTGGCCCTTTACGCCACCACCTTTGGCATTTATCACTACGTCAAATTTGTCCGAAGAATCAACCGTTTTTAACGGTGCTTCTACCTGGTTTTGCAAATAAACCAGTGGAAAATAGGTTTTATAATCTTTCCCATTGATGGAAATTTTGCCATCACCTTTGGAAAGAAAGACACGCGTAACGGCTTCTTTTCTACGGCCGGTTGCATTTTTTTGTTTTTCCATTATTTTAATTTTATTTCCCCTTCAGGGGATTATAGGGGTTAAAATTTTAATTGTTGAGGATTTTGTGCGCCATGAGGATGTTCAGAACCTGCGTACACAAATAGTTTTTTGTACATTTTGCGTCCTAATTTATTTTTAGGCAACATACCTTTTACAGCTCTTTCGATGATTACGTCGGGGCGGCGTTTTAAAAGATCTCCCGCAGCTTCTTCTTTCTTTCCTCCTGGATATCCGCTGTAATTGATGTAAACTTTATCATCCAATTTTTTTCCGGTAAATTTTACTTTATCGCAATTGGTAACGATCACATAATCTCCGCAATCTACGTGTGGAGTAAAGTAGGCTTTGTTCTTTCCACGAAGAACAGACGCAATTTTTGCGCACATGCGGCCTACGGTTTGATTAGTGCCGTCAACAACGTACCAGTTACGCTGCACGGTAGCCTCATTCGCATGTTTGGTGGTGAAATGTAATTTGCTCATTATTGTTTTTTATTGATTTGTGACCTTTATTTTAAAGTCAGAAACCGGTTAAATTTAATTGCCGCTATCCCGGCATTTTTTTAAGGAGTGCGAAGGTAAGGCGAAACAGGTTTAAAAAAGTTCAATTTTAAATGATTTTTTGACTATGCCTTCATAACGCATTGATTATCTATTAAAAATTTGCACAAGAATTTTACTAATTGATTTTTGAGAGCGGTTTCATGGAATTCAAAAAGGGAAATTCAATTTTATGAATATTGCTATTAGGAGTAAATGAAGAAAAAAATCAAATTGTTATTTTGATTTGTTACCGTCTGAGATATAAATTGAGACTGTTTTAAATTTCCTTTATTTTTTCTTCTTCTTTGCGGATCAGC
>JAHEZA010000448.1 GCA_023251335.1 Chitinophagaceae bacterium
ATTTTTTTTCAACTGCTGCGGGGTTTGCATCTTTTCGCAGCAATAAATAAGTAAGGCATCCATCCCATTCCCAGGCATTTTCAGGACCGTTGCCTGATGAATCCGTACGCATTTTTACAAAGGTAGAATAGGAGAGAAGCAGGTTAGGCTTTAGCTGGGTGTTGCCAGGGGCGTCTTTAAAAACAGCAGTGATTAAATAATTATTTTCCCGGTTCAATTCCAGAGTTTTCCCAACGACGTTTGTAGTACCAAATATTTTGCGTGCGGCTGTTTCTGAAAGCGCCGCAGTATTGGGTTCTTTTAATGCTGTGATTTTATCTCCGGAAAGTAAAGGGTAAGTAAATATTTTGAAGAAGGATCCACTTGCAAAAAATACTTCTTCAATTTTCAAAGGCTGATTTTGCACCTCAGTTGTAACGTTATCTGTACCAACCACCTTTACATAATCCTCTATCCCGGGGATGGCGTCTTTAAAAGCATTGCCCACTCCAAAGGCCCCTGCGGCCCATTGTGTGCTCAACTTCCCGTTGTCATAACGGTCTTGTTGTACACGATAAATTCTATCCTTATTAACCTGGAAATTCTCATAACTCAATTCATAGTTTACATATTGCAGAATGAGCAGGCATGCAGCGATACCAAAAGCCAATCCGAAAATATTAATACCTGAATACACTTTATGGCGCATCAGGTTTCGCCACGCGATTTTGAAATAATTTTTAATCATTTTATGCGGATCATTTTATCCTGGTTAAGTTGTTTTCAAATCAGTAAACAAACAAATATTCAGGATTCTTAATTATAACACGGGTTTTCTTATCGCCATGCCCTAACTATTGAATTAAACAAATTATAAGGATCCTAATTTTCGTTTGATCATTACCGTTGTTCGAATTCTTTTTTTCATTTTTTACAGTGAAAGAACAAATAATAAGGATTCCGGTTTTCTTCACTAGCATATTGGCTAATCATCACATTAGCTAATTAAATTTACTCACTTCTCAAACTCTTCACAGGATTTGCCAGCGCTGCTCTTATTGCCTGGAAACTCACTGTTATCAATGCAATTAAAATGGCAATCAATCCTGCAAAAACAAAAACCTGCCAACTAATTCCTATCCGGTAATTATAATTTTGCAACCACTTGTTCATCAGTAACCAACCAATTGGAGTGGCTATTATTATGGAAACAATAACAAGAACAACAAATTCTTTTGACAGCATTTTTACAATCATGCGAACATTTGCCCCTAACACTTTTCTGATGCCGATTTCCTTCGACCTGTTCTCTGCCATATATGCAGCCAAACCAAATAATCCAAGGCATGAAATAAAAATGGTTAATCCTGCAAAAAGTGCAGCAAGCGTTCCTGTTTGTTTTTCATCATTGAATTTTTGCTGATATTCTTCATCAACAAAATGATAGGTAAACGGATAGGCCGGATTGTATTTTTTAAATACCTGCTGTGCAATCTGAAGATTATTTCCCATGCTGTTTTTATTATTAAAACGCAGTATGGCATTGTACGTCCAGTTTTTGGTTGCAACAACAATCATAGGCGTTATTGGGTTAAAAGGTGAGCCAATGATAAAGCCTTTAAAAACGCCAACGATGGTATAATTTTGTCCGCCTTCATTTATGTATTTTCCGACAGGATCTTTTATTCCCATTGCTTTTATAGCAGCCTCATTAAGCAGCGCGGCTGTACTGTCGGATGGATAAGCATTCATATTAATATCGCGTCCATCCAATAATTTTAAATCCAGCGTTTTTGCAAAATCACCATCGGTGCCAACTTTAGAAAAAGTAATATTTCCATCATCGGGCTTTGACCCTTCCCATGACAATCCTCCACGGGTGGCGCCGTCAACGGTTACCCCCAGGCTGTTTTTACACATGGCAGTTACCACACCTTTATTGATCAATTCATTTTTAATAAGATCATAATTTTTCCTGATGTCGCCTTCAACAGGCACTTCCACAAGATTATTGATATCGTAACCTGTATTACGGTTCTCTACGAATTTTATCTGGCGATAAACAATGATGGTAGATATGATCAAAACGATGGCTATGGAAAATTGTGTAACCACCAATATTTTTCGCGCGCTGAATGGATTTTTGATTGATTTTACTGCACCTTTTAAAACTTTTACCGGTTTGAATGCCGATAAATAAAAAGCAGGATAACTGCCCGCAAGCAAACCTGTCAATAAAATAAAACCTGATAAACCCAACCATAATAAAGGGTTCTTAAAATTAAGAGATAAAGATTTATTTATTAACTGGTTAAAGGATGGTAATGATAATTCTACAATCGCCAAAGCAACTATTCCGGAAACTAATGCCATCACAACTGACTCACATAAAAACTGTAAAATCAGCTTCGATTTTCCTGCGCCAATTACTTTTCTTACACCTACTTCTTTCGCTCTTTTTTGACTTTGAGCAGTGCTTAAGTTCATGAAATTAATACATGCTATTAGCAAGATAAGTGCAGCAATAATTAATAATAACCGGACAGTTTCTATCCTGCCGCCAACCGGTTTCCCATTTTCAAATGTTGAATACAAATGCAGTTTGCTTACTGGATACAGAAACAT
The DNA here is from genome assembly GCA_023251335.1 of Chitinophagaceae bacterium. Taxonomy (GTDB): domain Bacteria; phylum Bacteroidota; class Bacteroidia; order Chitinophagales; family Chitinophagaceae; genus Ginsengibacter. The sequence continues at coordinate 2,605 of JAHEZA010000448.1, forward strand.
CTGAGCATCTTTCTCTCCTGTATATTTTTCTAATTCCTTCTTTATTTTATTGTTGAAATTATCCAGGGAAGTATTTGGCTGAAGTTGTACATACGTATTATACGTATAGTTGTCCCATGTATTACCATAAGTGTTTTCATTCGGCTCTAATGAAACAAGGTAATTGAAATCAAATGCAGTGTTGTCGGGTAAATTTTTTAAAACGCCTGTAACTTTATAGCTGTCTTTATTATTAATGGTAATCACTTTATTTATCGGATTCTCAGTACCAAATAATTTATTGGCCAAATCTTCTGTTAATACAATGCTGTTCGGATCATCCAATGCATGCCCGGCATTCCCCTTCAATAAAGGGAAAGTGAACATGGTTAAAAAAGATTTGTCAACGTCATTACCTTTTGCTTTGATGCTTTTTCCGCCATAATTAAAAAGCCTTTCATAAGTCCAGTAAGTGCGGGATGTGCTTTTTACTTCGGGAAAATCTTGCTTTAAAGTTTTTCCCATCGGGCCGGTGGTAATATCACCTGTGTAAACATTGCCATCATTTGCACTACGCACATATAATTTATATAAAGAACTTTCATTTGCATAAAACTTGTCATAGCTCAATTCGTTTTGTACCCAAATAATAATCAACAATGCTGCGGCCATACCGATAGCCAAACCGGTAATATTTATAACAGAA
>JAHEZA010000449.1 GCA_023251335.1 Chitinophagaceae bacterium
GTTCATTCAGCAATACCGCTTCCTTTACCCTGGCAATAATAATGTTATTCTTTGGAAGGTCTAAAAGCGATTTCAGCTTGCCTGAGTGGCTCATTGCTTCTACATTCTTTTCTTTTAAAAGTACAGCCTCTTTCATTAATGCAGCTTTCCAGAATCCAAATGCGCAGTGCTTGTTGAACGCAGCCATGTTACACAGAGGACCTTTATATTCAAAATGGGGATGCCCCCATTTGATGGTTTCTACCACCTGCGGACAGGCGACATGAATTAATTCTCTGAGATGCTTGAGGATAGGTTTTGCAAAATCTTTCGATTGCGAAATATATTCATCTACTTTTTTATTTTTTGACATTGTCGTGAATGGTGAATCGTAACTTCCGTTGAATATTGAATATTAAGCATTGATTATCTGCTTGTCATTTAACCATTGATGCATTCACTAATCCACCATTGACTTCTGGCCGTCTATCTCCCCTGGCTCCAGCTTCGTGCTCTTCTAAAGCCGCTGTGCGAAGCGGGTTTGCGGTTCATGAGGTTAGTTTGAGCTACGGGAGTTTGTACAAAATTGATCGTACTGGCATAAGGATGATCTTCCACAACAGGAATTGTTTTGTCAATCAATTTATGAATATCGCGCAAGTACGCTCTTTCTTCCATATCGCAAAAGGAAAGCGCAGAACCGGAATTGCCGGCACGGCCTGTACGGCCTATTCTATGAACATAAGTTTCAGGAATATTGGGCAATTCAAAATTAATAACATGACTTAAGTCATCCACATCAATCCCGCGCGCTGCAATGTCAGTTGCCACCAACACACGTATCTTTCCGTCTTTAAAATTGTTCAATGCCCTTTGTCGTGCTGACTGGGTTTTATTACCATGAATCGCATCAGCCTTAATGTTTGCACGATAAAGTTCCTTGGCAATTTTATCAGCACCGTATTTGGTTCTTGTAAATACCAGGGCATTTTGAATTTTATTGTCTTTTAAAAGATGAATCAGCAATTGGCGTTTATCATTTTTTTCAACAAGATAAATGTGTTGATCTACATTTTCAGCCGTGGAAGAAACCGCTGCCACTTCAACCCGTACAGGATTTGTAAGGATAGAAGAAGAGAGCCTTGTAATTTCGGGAGGCATCGTGGCAGAGAAGAATAATGTTTGTCTTTTTTCCGGAAGCAATGCAATAATTTTTCTTACGTCGTGAATGAATCCCATGTCAAGCATTCGGTCTGCTTCATCCAGCACGAACATTTTAATGCTCTTTAGGTTGATGAATTTTTGAGTTATTAAATCAAGCAGCCTTCCGGGAGTTGCTATCAGGATATCAACACCCCGGCGCAATTCATTGGTTTGCTGATATTGAGAAACGCCGCCATAAATAACAGCATGCCTCAATCCTGTATGCTTTCCATACGCGTCAAAACTTTCATCTATTTGAATAGCTAATTCACGTGTGGGTGTAAGGATCAAAGATTTTATGTTATGATTGTAAGCGTCTTCTTTTTGCTGCAACATCAGGTTTTGAAGAATAGGTATGGCAAAGGCCGCCGTTTTTCCGGTGCCGGTTTGTGCACATCCTAAAAGATCTTTACCACGAAGTACATGGGGAATGGCTTGTGCCTGAATGGGTGTAGGTTCTGTATAACCTTCTGTTTCGAGCGCCTTCAATATGGGCGCTATTAAATGCAATTCTTTAAATGACAATTTAATTGTTTTAATATAAATAATAACTTCCCTGAAAAAAAAGATTTCTGAAAGTTTGTTTGTATGCTCAACAACCTATGACTTGATGAGCTTCATTTTGGTAAAGAGGATCCAGTCTGCTAAGTAGGAGAATAATATTTGCAAATATACATCTATAAATTGTGAAATATTATTTATCTGGCTTTTTTGTTTTGTCCTTAACAACATCAAGTATCAACCGATGTCAATTTTAATGTCCGTTTACAGCAGACAAACATTAATGTCTAATTTTTAATTGCTTTAAATTTGTTCAAAAAATTTACATGGATATCATGCAATTTGAAGATAAAAACCTTTCGCATTATTCTTATGCAATCATTAGCGATAGTGAGATGATACTTATTGACCCTGCCCGAAATCCGCAACCATATTATGATTTGGCAAAGGATAACAATGCAAAAATTATAGCAATAATTGAAACTCATCCACATGCTGATTTCGTCAGCAGCCATTTGGAAATTCATAATACAACCAGCGGTACTATTTATGTAAGTAAATTATTAAATGCTGAATATCCGCACACGCCCTTTGATGAGGGTGATACAATACGAGTTGGGAAAATGTCTTTGAAAGCCTTGAATACACCCGGGCATTCACCAGACAGTATTTGCATTGTAGCCTACGATGAAGAAGGGAATGAAAAAGCAGTTTTTACCGGAGATACTTTGTTCATCGGTGATTGTGGAAGACCCGACCTAAGGGAAAAAGCAGGAGCGCTGACAGCAAAGCGTGAAATACTTGCGAAAGACATGTATCACTCACTCAGGGATAAATTAATGTCTTTATCTGACAAGCTTTTAGTATATCCGGCACATGGAGCCGGAAGTTTATGTGGCAGAGGGCTGAGTGAGAAAAATACCAGCACGATGGGCATTGAAAAAGCAAGTAACTGGTGTTTGCAAAAAATGAGTGAAGAAGATTTTGTGACAGAACTTTTGCGCGATCAGCCTTTCGTTCCGCAATATTTTACGTATGATGTAGCATTAAATAAGAAAGGCGCCGATAATTTTTTAGAAAGTATCAGCGGGATTAAAATTGAGAACAGTGTTCCGGCACAATTAAAAAATTATCTTATTATAGACACGAGGGACAAGAATCAGTATAAGAAGGGTTTCTTGAAGAATTCTGTAAATCTTATGGCAGATGGCCCTTTTGAGACCTGGTTGGGCAGCATCATAGCACCGCATGAAAAATTTTATTTAATTGCTACAGGTAAAGATGTATTGCTTTCATTGATTGAGCGGGCTGCTAAAATTGGTTATGAACAACAAATTGAATCAGCTTTTATAGCAAAAAATATAGAAGGCGAAAAAATATATAATGCGGATGTTGATTACTTCAGAAGGTCGTTGAATAATTTTACGATCGTGGATATTCGAAATCCTTCAGAAGTAAATGAGAAGAAGGTTTTTAAGGAAGCTATTAGCATTCCATTGTTTGAATTAAGAAACCGCGTCAATGAAATTCCAACCGATAAGCCAATTGTAGTTCATTGTGCGGCGGGCTACAGAAGCGCTGCGGGAGCGAGAATCAT
>JAHEZA010000049.1 GCA_023251335.1 Chitinophagaceae bacterium
GAATAATGCAGGCTTGTCAAATAAGGGTATTGTAATAACAGATGCAGAGGGGAAAATTTATTCTTCGGGAAGTGTAAAAAATGTTTACGCTAACAGTGTGGTTTTAGATATGTCCGGTTTCAAAAGCGGTATCTATTTTATAAAAATAAGAGTAGATGGAACTTATAAAACATTCAAGATAATTAAATTATAGACGTTTAATCTGAGTCAGTAAAAGTAAAAACGAAAGAGGAAGAAGCCTTAAAACTTCTTCCTCTTTTAAAGTTTTCTTCAACGCTAAAAAATAAAATATTTAACTTGGGCATGAAAAGTTATATTCCTAAATGAACAAAAGAAATTTATTTTTCTGTTTTCTTCTCCTTTTTCTTTCCATACAATCTCATGCTCAGGAAACTCCTATTGACAGCATAAAAAAGGAATTAACTGAGGCCAAAGATGATAGCAGCAAGGTTAGCCTTTTACTAGCATTAAGTAAAGAATTTTTTAGCATTTCTCCGGAGGAGGCTCTCAACTACGCGACCCAGGCCAAAGAACTGGCCATGAAGGAAAAGTTGTACAAACAGCTTGCCTATGCTTACAAAACCATTGGAATCGTAAAATATAATCAGGCAAATTATGTTGAATCACTGGATAACTATGACAAGGCACTTGCAATATTCGATTCTTTAGGAGATAGACAAGGAATAGCGAATATATTAACAATCGAAGGGTCTGTATATTTCAACCAGGCAGATGATGAAAAGGCACTGGAGCTGAACTTAAAATCACTCAGTGTTGCGGAACAAATAAATGACACCTTAAGGATATTAACTGCTTTGTCAAATATAGGAGCAGTATATTCTAATAAACCTTCGACCCTGAATAAAGCTGTGGATTATTATTTAAGGGCTTTGCCCATGAGTGAATCATTGAAGAACAAGGAAGCCATTGGCACAATAACAGTAAATCTTGGAGAAATTTATTTATCAAAAGGCGATGCGGATTCCGCGCTCATCTATTTTCAAAAATCGTTGGAAGCCTACCAGGGTTCAGAAAACATACCGTACACGCTAAATGATATTGGGAAAGTGTATCAACTCCGAAAAGATTACCAGACAGCGATTAAATATCATCAGCAGGCATTCGATATTTCTCAAAAATTGAACGCGAAGGTGGATATGGGACAGTCATTGCTGAATCTTGGCGACACTTATATGAGCCAGGGAAACACGTCCGAAGCCATTGATTACTATAAGCGCTCAGAAGTTATTTTAAAAGAAATAAGCAATGCCAACTATGACCTGGAAAAAGCCTATAAAGGACTGGCCTATGCTTATTCAAGTATCGACGATTTTCGAAATGCATTTAGATATGAAACTTTATTTACCGGTGTAAAAGATTCTTTATACAATTTGGGTATCTCAAAAAAGATACAAAGCCTCCAGTTGAACTTTGACATCCAGAAGAAGCAAAGTCAAATCGACTTATTAAAGAAAGACCAGGTGCTTCAGGATTTAGAGTTGAAGAAGCAAACACTTATGAAGAATGCACTGATGATAGGGCTGGGTTTGCTTTCACTCATCGCGGTTATCCTATATAGAAATTACAGGAACAAAATAAAAACGAATAAAATTCTTGACAGCCGCAATGCACAAATTCAACACCTGCTCTTAAATATATTACCGGAAGAAGTAGCGCAGGAATTGCAAACCAACGGCAATGCCACTCCGCGCTTTTATGAAAAGGCATCAGTACTTTTTACAGACTTCAAAGGCTTTACCAAACTTGCAGAAAATCTGTCGCCATGGGAAATCGTATCTGAACTAAATGATTATTTTATGGCTTTTGATGATATCATCGAAAAACATGGGTTGGAAAAAATAAAAACTATCGGCGATTCCTATATGTGTGCCGGAGGTATTCCTACAGAGAATGAATCGCACCCCATTAGTATTGTAAAAGCCGGACTTGAAATGCAGGAATTTATTACCGGGCGAAATAACGAAAGAGATATCGCCGGAAGGCCAAAGTGGGATATTAGAATTGGCATTAATACCGGTCCTTTGGTAGCCGGAGTAGTTGGCAAGAAAAAGTATGCTTACGATATATGGGGCTCCACTGTGAATGTGGCCAGCAGAATGGAAAGTAATGGAGAACCGGGCCGCGTAAATATTTCATCGGCTACTTATGAACTTATAAAAGATAAATATCAATGTACTCATCGCGGTAAAATATTTGCAAAAAATATCGGCGAGATTGATATGTATTTTGTGGATGGCGCATTAAATTAAAATCTCGGATAAAAGTTGTTTTACTGTCTTCTAGATTTCGTCTACGCCTTTATTTATTTTTCCTTTGTTTCTGCTGGGATGACGAACGCAAATTTGATGAATTACCTCAATGAGTTTTTTCTATTGATAAATCATGTTTTTATAAAAATGCCAAATAAGTTTTTAGAGTATTTGAAAATAGTTTTCCCGATTTAGAAAATTCGTTATTGGAAACTAATTTATTTTCGTGACTTAATAATGACAAATGAACAATAAAAACTTCGTGGCTGTAAATTATATTGATTGCAAACCTGAATACCGGGAGCGATTTGAAGAATTATTTGGTTCAAGGGCAAAGCAGATTGATACGATGCCCGGTTTTGTGGATATGCAGGTGCTTCGTCCTTCAAAAGAAGGCGACGCGTATTTGATTGTTAGCCATTGGGAAAATGAGGCGTCTTTTAAAGGCTGGACGAAATCTGTAACCTTTCTGGAAGGCCATAAACGCGGCTTTGCTGATATAGCAAAAGCTAAAGCACAGGGAAAAGAAGCTCCTATGAAAAGTGATTTTAAAACTTACGAGGTTATTGCCCGTTAAAATTCGTGATTATGATGACAGCAGAAAAAAACAAAAAATCAATACTAACCTGGATAAAAAGAATTGGGTTTTGGGGATTTTTATTCTTTCTTATAAAAGGTCTTGTTTGGTTGGTAGTAGGATATTTTATATTGAAATAACTGTTTCTTATCTCACTCCCAAACAAAATTCAATTCTGTAATTTGATATAATTCATTAACAAAAAAAAATGCTCCGGGTACACGGGGCATTTTTCTCCTTTGGGTTGAAAGGGGGTTAAATTAAAAAAAATTTGATCTTCAGGTCATCACATTTGCGTTGCAAAAATGATTCATTTCTTTGGGTTCAGGGCACTTTCGTTTTCATTGTTTAATCTTTCGCTAAGATTTGGATTTTCGTTCACCTGGTTTTCGGCTTTTTAGGATTTAGATTGTTTCTGTTTTCTTTGGAGGTACAGTTACAATTTTTAAAAAATATTTTTAATCTTTCGTTAGGATTTGGATTTTCGCCTGGTACTTTTGGTTTTAATAGGATTGAGATTCTGTTTTAATTATTTGCTCTTTAAGATTCCGGACTTTAATTTTTTATGGGTTTGGATTTTATTCTTATCGTTTTGCTGATACAAAGATGCATATTCTTGTTCCCTGTTTCTTATTTATTCGATGAGTTTAGCCATTTTTTCGGTGAAACTCTCGATAGTTTCGATGAGGCTTCAGTAAAGTGAAGCTTCATTTAAACTGAAGCTTTACATTCAGATAAAAGCTTCTATTTGCTATCTATAAATTTGATCCTTCAGGAGGCTGTTCGTTAATTTTTTTTGATTTTTTCGAAGGCTTTTCCTTTGACGAATCCATTTTAGGCCTGCTACGCCACAACATAATTGCGAAAACCAGGAGTGTTGTAGATAAACAAAATATCACGATATCAAGGTAATGAGTTTTCATAATCTTTTTGAGGTTTTATACATTGTACCACAAAGATGAAAAATCAGACGATTTTATTCCTGTTTTTTCGATGATGGAACTAATATATTCGTTTAAGAGAATAAAATACACGCCAAATTAATTTTCCTGGCTGAGGCTCTGTAAGGGGAAAGATAATGTTGAATAGAATAAGACGAAAAATCCAGGCATTCCGAATTTAATCGTAGTAAGACATTAAATTGGGACTATTTTTTATAGAATTAAATTCCGGATAATTTGTTTGTTTACTGTACAAATGAACAATCGGATTTTTTCTTTCAAAACCGCTATTTCCTGACCTGGATTATTTTTTCATTCCTGGCAACAAATTTTCCTATGGGATTCGAAAATTTTTTTAATCCAAATTGAATGAAGGCATCAATTACTTCATTAACTGAAGAAGGATCAACAGCAACCAGCAATCCTCCGTTGGTTTGAGGATCGGGTAATATGGAAAATGCTTCCGTTACATTTACATCTTTTTCAAAAGCTATTTTTTTACTGTAGCCATTCCAGTTTCTGTAAGTGGCATCAGGAACGATTCTTTGTGCGAGATATTCTTTTGCGCCTTCAATAATGTTTAGATCTGAATAGTTTATTTCTGCAGATAGACCGCTTCCTTCAGCCATTTCTATCAAATGGCCAGCAAGCCCAAAGCCGGTAACATCGGTCATGGCAGAAACACCTTGAATTTTTCCCAGCGCTTCTCCGATTGAATTCAATGTTGTGAGTTGCACTGTCAAAACTTTTGAATGTTCGTCTCGTAATACATTCTTTTTTTGAGCAGTAGATAAAATTCCTACGCCAATTGGTTTGGTTAAAAAAAGTAAATCTCCTTCTTTTGCCGAACTATTTTTTTTAAGATCCTTTGTGGAAACAATACCATTTACTGCCAGTCCAAAAAATGGTTCTGCTGAATCTATGCTGTGCCCTCCTGCCAGCACAATTCCTGCTTCCGCACAAATATTTCTTGCGCCTTCCATTACTTTCTTAGCGAGAGAAGCAGGTAATTTTTCTACCGGCCACCCTAGTAAAGCAATGGCTAATATGGGCTTTCCGCCCATGGCGTAAATATCGCTGATTGCGTTTGCGGCGGCCACTCTTCCGAAATCAAACGCATCATCCACTATCGGCATAAAAAAATCGGTAGTTGAAATTAAAGCGTTTCCATTTTCAAGGTCATATACTGCCGCATCGTCGTTGCTGCTATTGCCTACCAATAATTTATTTTCAGGAAACGAAAATTGCGAATGGAGTATTTCTTCCAACACCTGTGGCGCTATTTTACATCCGCATCCCGCACCGCGAGAATATTGAGTAAGTTTTATGTCTTCTTTATTTTCAGTAGGTTCCAATTAATCTTTATTTTGTCGGACCAATTTTATTTCAGCATTCTTTTTCAGGTCGCCTTTAAACAATATTTCATAATTTTTTTCGCCATCGCGGACTACCAGCAATCCTGTATTAGGAGGAATGCTTCCCAGGTTTTCGGCATACATGATCACGTTAATGGTATCGCCCATTTCCGGGGTAAGGTAAATCGTTTTATTGGTAGCCCGTTCCAGCAAACCTACACGCGGCATAACAACTTTGCCGTTTATTAAAATACTAACCGTGTCGCCATCTACTGTTCCGTTATCATAAAGCGAAAAAACAAGACTGTCTTGCATGATATTAACCGTACGTATATTCTCAATCGTTCGTTTAGCAAGTTCTGCTGCAGGTGGTGGTGGCGGAATGACAGGTATTTTCGTAGCGGCAGGAGGCGACTTTTGTTCAGATGCGTTTTTAGTTACCGAAGTAGTTTGATCAGCGGCAATTGTTTTTTCGGGAGCTGAGGGCGGCGGTGCTTTCGTAATTGCAGGAATTGGCTTTTGTTCAGGTCCGTTTTTCGTTACGGAGGTTGGTTGGCTTGCAGCAACTGTTTTTTCCGGAAACTCAGGTTTGTTGTTCATTGCCAACATGCCGGCAGCTATTTCCGGAGGTAAAAAAGACAACTTATCACCGAGACCTAAATGTACCAACTCGCCTACAATTACGGTTTCCTGTGGCTTTAAATTTTTTTTCTTTTCGAGAAAAATCGTCCCGGTAAGTGGCATATATACCTTCGTTGGATTCGTTCGCCAGATACCACTCAGGACTTCAGCCGTGTCGTTTTCTGACAGTGTTAAAAATGAAAACATTTTTACACCTTTGGCGGGAGGCTCGGGGAAATTATTATAAATATATTTGTCATCCACTACATAATAATGGCCATCTTTAGCTTTAATCGTTACCGATTTGATTCCAATATTTTTGATGCTGTCAATAATAAAAGTGGTATGCGAATATCCGTTGCCTTTTTCTTTCATTTCGTTGATGGCTAATTCGTAATACATTTTTTGCCCTGTAGTATCATTATACATGTAGCCGGTCCATACACCGGAAACATCCTGCGCAAACGAAGCCATCGGAAAAAATAAAAGAATGAATAGATATTTCATTATCAAAAATTGAACACTCTTCAAAAATATCAAGTATTATTTAATTTCTCTGCATTAGTGACAGAAACGTTTTTACAAGATACCTTATTTAACAACGAAGAAATATTTTCACGCTTTTGCAAGCCTTTCTCATAGAATTTGTCATAATAGGTAAGCAAAATTGCAAAGGAATCCCTGATCTTATTTGCTGATAATAAGCGAATCGCATTTTTGGTATCAAGGCCGCCAAGCCGTTTGTGAATTTTGAAAATACATTCTGCCAACTTTTCCTTCCCGAAAACGCCATAAGTTTTGGTGATATAACTTAATCTTTCGTCAAATGGGATGTCCATAAAAAATATCGGGCTTTGCCTCATCTGCTCCCAGAATACTTTTGGAATACCCACCTTTCCGATATGTACACTTTCATCCTCCAGCCAAATCTCCTCATCTCCGTTATCAACTGCTTTCCACAATTCTACCGCCAATAGATTTTCAAACATTTCATGAGCAGGTTGCGAATATTCGCCTAAGGCACCAAAAGCGGATCCCTTGTGGTTAGCCAATGCTTCAAGATCAATAATTCTTTTGCCACTTCGCCTTAATTCCTTCAACACTTCTGTTTTACCTGACCCTGTAAAACCACCCAACACTTTTAGAGAATATTTTTTTTCAAATTGAGCCAATACCCATTTACGAAATGCTTTATATCCACCATTTAGCAAAAATATTCTGTTGCCATAAAGACTCAAGAGCCACGCCACAGCTTCGCTGCGCATGCCACCACGCCAGCAATGTATAAGAAGACCTTCGGCCCCTGATGCACCTAACCCTGTATTATTTTGCCACTCATTTACAATTTGAATTACTTCTCCTGGAATTATTTTCATTCTTTCAGAAAAATAATTCAATCCATGATCAACTGCCACCCGCCTGCTTTGGCGCACATAAGCCGTGCCGATTATTGCCCGTTGTTCATCAGTAAATATAGGCATAGAAAAAGCGCCGGGAATATGGGCGTGATTATATTCGGCCGGGCTTCGTACATCCAGGATGGGAAGTTGTTTGGAAAGACTTAGAAAATAATCGATATCAATTTTTTCAATGGGCATCTGCGGCCAATTTTTTTATAAAAAAAACCACTGTGTTTTACAGTGGTTAAACAAATATCGTTAATTTCTATTTAGCCGTTCATGGATACAAGGAACTCCGCGTTGTCTTTGGTTCCTTTCATATTTTTCATCAAAAGTGAAATAGCTTCTTCCGGATTCATATCAGCCATGTGATTCCGCAATACCCACATACGTTGAAGTGTTTCTTTGTCAAGTAAAAGATCATCGCGGCGTGTAGAAGAAGAAACAATATCAATAGCAGGGAAAATTCTGCGGTTCGATAATCTTCTGTCGAGTTGAAGTTCCATATTACCGGTTCCTTTGAATTCTTCAAAAATCACCTCGTCCATTTTACTGCCTGTATCTACAAGCGCAGTCGCTATTATAGTCAGTGAACCGCCGTTTTCAATTTTGCGGGCAGCGCCAAAAAATTGTTTTGGCTTCTGCATGGCGTTGGCTTCCACACCACCCGATAATACTTTCCCGGATGCTGGAGAAACGGTATTGTGTGCCCGTGCCAAACGGGTAATACTATCTAATAAAATCACTACATCGTGCCCGCATTCTACCAGCCGCTTTGCTTTTTGCAAGGCCATGGTACTCACTTTTACGTGCTTTTCTGCAGGCTCATCGAAGGTAGAAGCAATCACTTCGGCCTTTACGCTGCGTTCCATATCTGTAACTTCTTCCGGCCTTTCATCTACTAATACAATCATTAAATAACACTCAGGATGATTGGCAGCAATCGCGTTAGCAATTTCCTTCAGTAACATCGTCTTACCAGTCTTTGGCTGAGAAACAATTAATCCCCGTTGTCCCTTTCCTATTGGTGTAAAAAGATCAATAATTCTTGTGGAAAGATTAGTTGGGGTTAAAAATAAATTTAGTTTCTGGAAAGGGAATAAAGGCGTAAGATAATCAAATGGAACCCTGTCGCGCACTTCATCAGGTCCTTTGCCATTAATCGTTTCTACTTTTAGCAACGCAAAATATTTTTCGCCTTCCTTAGGTGGGCGAACAGATCCATAAACTGTGTCGCCGGTTTTTAAGCCAAATAATTTTATTTGAGAAGGTGATACATATACATCATCGGGCGATGAAAGGTAGTTATAATCACTGCTTCTTAAAAAGCCGTATCCGTCGGGCATCATTTCCAAAACGCCTTCTGCCTGGATGATTCCATCAAATTCAATATTAAAGGCGGGTTCTTTCTTTTGGTGAAACGACTTCTGATTATGCTGTTTATGTCCGTTATTTGATGAAGGCAACTCTTGTTCCTCATCATCTTCTTCGATGATTTCGTCGTCATCATTTTTTAATAATTCTACCAGTGCCGGAGCGATACTTCTTGGGTCAGCCAGGCGCTCTATATTATCGTCATCATCCACATAATCTCCAAATTCGTCATCATCTGCGTTCACCACTATTTCTTCCTTCTGCTTTTTGGCCGGTTTTTTCTTTTCATCCACCTTTTTAGATCTCACTTCCTTTTCTTCCACGGCCACATTTTCAACCTCTTCTTTTTCAGTTTTTTCATTACTGCTCTTTTTCGCAGCGGGTTTTGCGATCCGTTTCCGTTTCGGCTTTTCAGGACTGCTTTCTTTTTTGTCTGTAGGTGTCATAGATGCTTGATTGTCTAGAATTTTGTAGATTAATTCCTGTTTTTCTAATTTTTCAGCGTTAGTTATTTTTTGTTGCTCTGCTATATCAAGCAACTCCGGAACGAGCATGTCGTTCAGTTGTAAAATGTCGTACATAAAGAGACGTGTAGATTAAAAGTCAAAAACACTAATTGAAATTGTAAAATCTAAATTTTGATATTAATAATGGAATGGATTCTTTTAATACTGATATTGTCGTAGCAATAGGGAAAAACTTGTCAGTTATAATTTGATGCAATATTACAATAAAATAATAAAAATAATAATTTTTTTTCATTTTTTATTTCAAAGAATAACAGTTTTTTAAACTAAAAAGGGTGATAGACAGTGGATATGCTCAAAAACTTTATCTGCTTACTTTATATTTGCGTTTTTAAAAGAATACAACATGTTTAATAGTAGAGTACGCATTAAAGAAGTATTGAAGAGCGAATTGATTAACAAAAAAGTTACCGTGATGGGTTGGGTTCGTACTTTTAGAAATAACCAGTTTATTGCGTTAAATGATGGTAGCACCAATGCAAATCTCCAAATTGTGATTGAACTGGGAAAATTTGACGATGCCCTGTTAAAAAGAATTACAACCGGTGCGGCAATAAAAGTATCCGGAACTTTGGTGGAGTCGTTGGGCAAAGGGCAAAAAGTAGAATTAAAGGCCGAAAATTTAGAAATACTTGGCGATAGTGATGCAGAAAAATTTCCGCTTCAACCCAAAAAACACAGCCTTGAATTTTTAAGGGAAATTGCACATCTGCGTTTTCGTACCAATACGTTCGGAGCCATTTTCAGAGTACGGCATTCGCTCGCCTTCGCTATTCATGATTTTTTCAATAAAAAAGGATTTGTGTATTTGCACTCGCCTGTTATTACTGCTTCAGATGCGGAAGGCGCGGGCGAAACATTTCATGTTACCGCCTTTGATCTTGAAAACATTCCGAAAAATGAAGATGACTCTATTAATTATAAAGATGATTTTTTTGGAAAAGCTACCAACCTCACCGTAAGCGGACAATTGGAAGCCGAACTTGCCGCATTGGCTTTAGGCGATGTTTATACTTTTGGCCCTACATTTCGTGCAGAAAATTCTAACACGGCCAGGCACCTGGCAGAGTTTTGGATGATAGAGCCGGAAATGGCTTTTTCCGATTTGGAAGACGATATGAATCTGGCAGAAGAATTCATTAAATACATCATCAAATATGCATTAGAGAATAACCGCGAAGACCTCGATTTTCTTGCAGCGCGATTGTTA
>JAHEZA010000450.1 GCA_023251335.1 Chitinophagaceae bacterium
CATTACGGCGGTAATCCCACTTCTCCCGAAATTCATATTACGGGCAGTGGAACTGTATCAGCGGAAAAATAGAAAATCGTATTATTTGTTGCTTTACTAAATAAGCCGTTCGGTGTGCCCGAAGTCAGACCGCAGCTAACTTACTCACCCTTAATTGAAATGAAAAGATTTATTTTTCCGGGTACCAGTTACGCAATCTCACGTCTATGTTTTTATCACCCGCTTCCACCAGTTTTTTAAATTCCCGGATATCTCTAAAACCATTTTGTCCGCGATAATGATACGGATAAACAATCTTAGGTTTAAACGCCAGTACTGCATTCGCCGCTTCAGGAACGTCCATCGTGTAAGGAAGATTCATACAAACAAAAGCCACATCAATATTTTTTAATGAACGCATTTCCGGAATACCCTGCGTATCACCGGAGAGATAAATATTTTTGCCACCGATTTCAAGGACATAGCCATTACCTCTTCCTTTTGTATGAAACGCCGTGGAGCTTTCCGGTAAATTGTACATAGGTATCGCCTTTATTGAAATACCCATTTTTGTTATATCATCTCCGTTTTTCATCACCACCAAATGTGTTTTATCACTCTCCGGTAATTTATCAGCCACTACCTGCGGCACAATAAGCAAAGTGTTTTCTTTTTTCAATGCATTGATTGTTTTTACATCAAAGTGGTCGCCATGAATGTCTGTGATCAAAATGATATCGGGAGCTTTTTCATTTTTAAAATAATCCCCGCCAACCGGATCGGCATAAATCGTCAGTCCGGAAGTAGAAAGTACCAGACTTGCATGATGAATGGGTTGTATCGTAAGAGAGCCCATTTTAGTTTCTATTTTATCCGGAGCGCTCAACTGGGCATCAGCCTGACAAAGCGTGATGGCTAATACAATAGATAAAAATGTTCCTTTCATTTTTTAGAGATTTAGTTGTTGAACAAATTTAATGAAAGTTTTATGAGTAAATT
Source organism: Chitinophagaceae bacterium (assembly GCA_023251335.1). Lineage (GTDB taxonomy): Bacteria > Bacteroidota > Bacteroidia > Chitinophagales > Chitinophagaceae > Ginsengibacter. The sequence continues at coordinate 979 of JAHEZA010000450.1, forward strand.
TTTTCTGAACGTTAGTTGTTAGAGATTCACATTTTCCGGATCAGCGTTCAGTTGACTTTTATAAAATCATAAACACCTTTTATTTTCCTGTTTAGAAAACTGCCTTTAGATCTTGACCGCTTCATTGCATCATACACGGATTCAGGTACATGTTGATATTCATACACAAGGCCCGAGACAAAGATAACTTTCAGGACTTGTGAATCAGCATCATAAGAGAAATGTGCTACAACTGACGAGGGCATAATCACAAATTTATCTCTATTTTAGATAATTCGTTTTGTTAAACAGCCTTCATGCCTGTTCCCTTGTTTGTACGGGCATTCCGCCTGATGTTGCGCCGCGCAGCCCATTTGCTTCAGAAATTAATTAATAATTTCTCCCTTGCTGTTCGCCAACTTTTCACGCCATTTTTGAACTTCCTCAGCTGTTTGTCTTACCCAATCTTTTACTTCGCCCACAATTTTCAACGGTTCCCGGCTGCGATAAGAGCGTGTTGGATTGCCTGGAAATCTTTTGTTCGTAACATTCGGATCATTTTCATAGTTTCCTGTTGGTTCTACGATATAAATACGTTGCTCTCCATCACCTTTTGCCAATGCCGAAGCAAGTCCCGCCCCGTTAACAAGCGCTGTGAAATAAATGTGATTCATTACGAGTTCATCCTTATAATTAGAAGTGCTTCCGGGTGTGAGCAAATCTCCAACCTGTAAATCCGCTTTCGTTCCGTGATAAAAGGGACCCTTGTCAGACGGCTTATCCGTGAATGACCTGGCCAATTCATAATTCCTTTTTGAACTGTCCGTGTCGTTTAAATCTTCATAGCATTGGGCAATGTTTAAATACAGAAAAGGGAAAGCTGCTTTAACAGCGTCGTCATTGATTTTTAATGCGAGCTGCAAAGCTGTTTCGAGCCACTTCAAACTGTCGGAAACATTTTTTTGATGCCGGGCTACGTAATAGGCAGCAGTAAATTTTTCAAAATCGTTTATTGCTTCGTTCCAGGCTTCAAGAAATAGCCTGCCTGCTTCTCCTGGTTTACCTTTTTCTTCCATGTCCATCCCTTGAATACAAAGCTTGACAACATTATTGTTTGGGTTGAATTCCATCTTCTGGTTATTTTTTCTGTTAACTCAGTAACGACAAGACTGGAAGTACTGATGTTTATTGGTTAATCATAAATTTCTCAATCGTTACTCATTCAGATTTAAAAATACAGTAAAGCAAAAAATTCTCATGATTTTTATTTTGATCGGATTATTTCCTTGTTGGTGTTTTCACTAAACAAGAGGATAAGAAGTTGTTGGTCACAAGACCAACAACGGAAGAACTAAATGATATGGAGCGGACGTTTACGCTAAAGAAGGGAGCTTATTCTAAAGAATAAATACATCCCCGGGCCAGCTGCAGGGATTCATTCCTGCCCGTTGGGCAAAACGAAACGTTATGATTGGAAGTAGTATTTTTTAATTTTAAAATAATTGTTTTTCAGTTAAAACAATCCATTTTCGTTAGGCGAGTCTTTTTCAATTGGCTGACCTAAATCCCACAGCTCAACTATTTTATCGCCACTAAAGCGAAAGATATGTACGACAGCTATTTCCATGTTTTGCTTTACAACAAGCGAGTGAGTAATCACCGTATTTCCGTCTGCATAACAATATTTTATTTCTATAGATTTGTTAGGGCTTGTGTGGTGAGCCTCTTCCATGGCTTTTTTCAAGGCTTCACGGTTTCCCTGAAAATATTGATTGTGATGAAAAAAGTCAGTAGCAGTAAATTTATCAAATGCCTCTTCCACCCTGCCACTGCCTGCCAGTTGAAGAAATGATATGGCCGTTTCTTTTTTAGTCATAAAATAAATTAATTTCCTGAATTTTCCGTTTGTTGAGCATTTGCTCGTGCCGTTGTAATTGCGAACTAAATTTCAATTAAATTCCTTCACCGCATAGTATAATTCATCGATAGAATGGGACTTATAGCGGCTCATAAGTAAATATACAAATATCTACTTATTCACAGCACAAGAGGTAATTGCGAATGGTGAGCGGGCTGTAATGGCCGATAGACAAATACTGATTAGTTTTTTCCAATGCCGCAACAGCTTGCGGACTTAGCGATTTTTTTCCATGACTCAATAGTTTTAATGATAAAAAAATAAACTACAAGTCAGGAAAAAATCCATACTCATCGCCTGGATAGGCGATGTTGGTTCAACGGCCACGCATTTATGCAGGCCTGGAATTAGAATTCCTGTCCGCCCAAACCGTTGCCAAATTTATAATTAA